>JBDLWG010000561.1:0-6316 GCA_039804385.1 Bacteroidota bacterium | reverse complement strand
CGCAAAATGGTGGCTTTGCGCAAAAGGGAACCGACCTTAGTTTATGGAAAATATGCCGTTATAGATGCTGAAAATCCTTCGATTTATGCGTACACGAGGGTTTGGGAAGGCAAAACGCTCTTGATTTTGCTCAATTTTACAAGCAAAAAGGCAAAAATAACCCTAAATTTGGATTTGAGTAAAGCGCAAGTTTTAATCAGCAACTATGCAAAACCATCTGTTTCTGAATATCTGAAAGGGTATGAAGCAACAATTTTAATATTAAGTAACCTAAGTTGCGCGGTCTTTTGAATTAGGAATGAAGGAATTGGAAGGAATCAAGGATGCAAAAGCTTGATTTTCAATCGAAAATCAAGCTTTTGCATCCTTGATTCCTTCCAATTTCTTCAATTCCTAATTCGAATAAAATACCGCGCAACTTGGGTTAAGTAGTTGAATCGAAATAAACGATTAAAATTCAACTCATTGATAATCAACGTATTTGTATCGAATCAAGGTCGGCGAGGTTGTAACCCTATCCATTACCCACAGAATCAAAAAAAATCCCGAAGGGATGCCCCTTTGGTAGCTACCAAAGGGGCATCCCTTCGGGATTTTTAAGAGGCGGAGACGGATTTCAAGTTACCGAAGGGTCATCCCTTCGGGATTTTTGATGCTGTGGGTAATGGATAGGATTTCAAACCTTGCCGACGTTAGCATTATTTTCCTCCTAAAAATTTTAGGACGTTTCACAAAAGAGACTTATGGTAATGGACACATTTATAACTTGCCGCACTTTGGATTCGCATATTTGCCGCGATTGGTCTTTTTGATTCGTTAAAATTCTCCTAAAAAAGGTTTAAAAAAATGGTAAATTGCCCATCCACAAAAATACTGGCAAGTCTATTGCGTTAAAGCGTTTTTAAACCATTACCTTGTTTCAATAAAAACAACAAAATGAAAAAGACATTACTGGGATTCGCTGCACTTTCCATGCTTTTCTTCGCGGCATGCAAAAAAGATTCATTAGAACCGACCGAAACTGAAGTTCAAGATATGTCCGTTGCAACGGAGGATTTAGGCAATGCCGAATCGTATCTCCAAACGGCTGAAGATGAAAGCGATGAAGTCGTTTTTTTACGCGGCAATAACCCCGCAGGCACTTGTCCGACCTTGACTTGGACGGGCACTCGCGGCACTTTTCCCAATCAATTGACCGTTGATTACGGTACGACAGGTTGCACAGGGCGCAGTGGGCGGTTGCGCAAAGGCAAAGTGCTTATCAGTTGGAGTGCTGCGCCGACGACGACAGGTTCGTTGCGGACCATCACTTTCAATAATTTTTATATTGATACGGTCAAATTGGAAGGAACGCGGACTTGGAATAATCTGGGTCCGAATGCTCAAGGTTTTCCTGCATTCAAAAGAACTGTGAATATTTCGTTGAGTTATCCGGGTAATTTGATTTCAAGTTGGGAATCCATTCACACCGTCACGCAAACCGAAGGCGCAACGACGGCGGCTTGGAGTGATAATGTTTTCAGCATTGCAGGCACCGAATCGGGTACGAATCGCAATGGCAATCGTTACAAAGCGGTCACGACCACCAATTTGGTGCATAAAGTGACTTGTCCATGGTTGGTGACGGGTGTGCGGACGTTTACCAAAGAAGATTTGTTGAATCCACAAACGTTTTCCATTGATTATGGCGTTTCCAATAATGAATGTGACCGTCAAGCGTTATTGACCTTGCCTTTGGGCGGGACGCGGACGATTTTATTGCGAAAATAGATTTAATTGCAACATCTTAGTACATGACAAAAAAGAGGGATGTACGGATTTCACGGATTTTCACGGATTGGTACGGATTTTTTCAAAAAAATCCGTACCAATCCGTGAAAATCCGTGAAATCCGTACATCCCTCTTTTTTGTCATGTACTAAGCTAATTTTTCCAATCTTTTCGCTCTTGTTCAATGTGTTTCAAATCGACTTTGACCCCATATTTGGCAACTAAATGTTTGGTTAAAGCGTCTGCCGAATAGACGGAACGATGTTGCCCGCCTGTACATCCAAAATTAATTGTCAAGTGTGCAAAGTTGCGTTCCAAATAATTCTCAACTGCTTTATCCACAATGCCAAATATGTTTTCCATAAAAGCATCAATACCAGAATTTTGTTTCAAAAATAAAATCACTTGTTCATCGCGCCCTGTCAAATGTTTGTATTCTTGGTAACGCCCAGGATTAAGCAAATAGCGACAATCAAAAACAAATCCGCCGCCATTCCCAGTCGCATCTTTCGGGTAACTCGTATGAATATAAGAAAAACTCGCCACATGTACCGTCAAAGGACTGTTGCTGTATTTTTTGGCATCAAAACCATCAAAATCCCGACATTTTGAAATTGCTTTCAAACATTTCATCAATTCGGGCAATTTCACAGGCATTTTTAACAATTTCAATACTTTATCGATTTGTTTAATCGCAAATGGAATGCTTGTCAAAAAGTGTTCGCGCCTTTCGTACAAACCCCGAAATCCATACGCGCCTAACGCCTGCAAACATCGAATTAAAACATATCCATAAAATTGCTCCATGAAAAACCGTTTATCAATCGAAGTCAAGGATTCGGCAACGGTCAAATAATGTTCAATCACTTCATTTTGAACTTTTGCAGGAATATTGCCTTTCGCTTGAAACAGCAACGATGCTAAATCGTATTGCAATGCGCCACTTCTACCGCCTTGATAATCAACAAAATACGGTTCACCATTTTTAATCATAACATTCCGTGATTGGAAATCTCTAAACAAAAAATAATCGCGGTCTGCCAACAAAAGATAATCCGTAAACTTTTGGAAATCATTTTCGAGGAGTTGTTCATCAAATGGAATTTTGGCTAATTTCAAAAAATAATGTTTGAAATAATTCAAATCCCATAACATACTTTGTTTATCAAACGCTTCTCGCGGATAACAAACGCTGTAATCCAAGCCTTCATGCCCCAAAATCTGCAATCGAGCGAGTTGCGCGACTGTTTTTTTGAAAATTTCGAGCAATTCGGGTGAAAATGCTTCATCCGCTTTGGGCAACAACGAAAAAAGTTGGGTATCGCCCAAATCTTCTTGAATATACAAATATTCGTCGTCGCTAATCGCGTAAATCGCAGGAACCGGCAAGCCTTTCGCGTGAAAATGTTTGGAAAAGGCAAAAAAAGCTCGATTTTCCTTAATATCGGCATTGTAAGTGCCAATCGCCGTATGATTCGGAGCCGAAATGCGGAAATAACGGCGGTCACTGCCCGCTTGCGCCAAACGCGTCATCGTTTCAGCGCGTTCCCCTGCCCAAGATTCAAAAAGGGCAGTTAGTTGAAGTTGGAAATCTTTCATAAAAATACGGAACTGAGTTTAATGGGCGCAAAGGTACGCATATCACGCCGCTTTGCGAAAAAGAAATTTCCAAACAGCCATCCCTGCAATAGCAACCAAACAAGGAAGCATCCACAACATACAATCGAAGTGATTTGATTGAAAATCAATGGGTTCGACATTTCCATAAAGCACATGACCTGCCCAATTTCGATAAACTCTATCCGTTTGAGCCAGTTCTTGATTCAAAAAAGCTATTTTTGCTTGCTGCATCGCCTTGTCTTTGGGCATCCCTTTTTGCAAATTTTTCGTAAAAAGGCTGATGATTGTTGCTGAAGTTTCTTCGGGGACGCTCCATAAACTGCCCGTCACCGCAGGATAGCCGCATTGCATCAATCCACGAGACAGGCTCAACATCCCTTCCCCGCGCACAATCACGCCCGTCCCCGTCTGACACGCCAAAGGAACCAGTAATTGATTGCCACCCCGTTCCAATCCAATCAAATCCAGAATACTCAAACTGTCCCCGAATGGAAATGCCAACATGGATTCCAATGGATGTTCAAAATTAGCTTGTCCATGTCCGCCAAAAATCATCATGCGATGTTGCGGGATTGCTTGTTTAAAAATAATGGGGTATTTCAGTTTTGTTGGGGTTTTATCCGACCAAAACTGCCCTGTTTTTGGGAAAAGATTATCTTTAAGGTTCAATAAAGTATTTGGTAAAAAGCGTAATTTTCCAAATTTTAAATTAAGATTCGTTGCATTTTCAGTATCATAATAAAAACTCATCGCACCAAAATCAGACCCAACTTGTTTTTGAGCGTTGTTTACTAAGGTTGCTTGATGCTGCGTTTCCAAATAACTAATGCTATATTTTTGCAAAAGCAATGGATAACGGCTGGACAGGGTATCGCAAGGGCGAGTGAACAATGCGTCAAAACTCAAATGATTCAATAGACCATCCCGCGCAATGCGCAATCGATGTACCTTTTTGGGCAGGTGTGCAAGGCTTGGTTCGACCAATTTTTGATACAAATAGAAATTTAAACGCGCTAATGCCGTATCCGAAACGGGAGAAGTGCCTTGTTCACAATACGTTTGAAACGTTTTCAACGCCGAATCGACAGCATGAACGGGGATTTGATGCAGAAAAGACGAATCCCCACTCTGCGTCAAACTGTAAATCGTATGCTCCCCATAATAATATTCTATCAAGGCAACATCACCCGATTTTTTCAAATAAGATATGATTTTGGCGGGGGAGGCAATGGCTTCCACTAAATAAGCGTATTTGGCATTGTAATAAGCAGGATATTCCTTTTCCAAATATTGTTCAAATTTATAAAGTGCGTCTGCTGCTTTTTGAATATTGTTATTTTTATCACTACTTTTTTGATTGATTAATAATGTTTTGTAAATAATTTGTTCCGTTTCCAAGACGGATTTAGGGACATTGGCAATGGACAATGCTTCTTTCTTTGCCCAATTCGCTGTTAATAAAACCGCTTTACTATGACCTGAAAAGTGGCGAATTTGACTTAAATACTCCTTTTTTTCGGTTTTGTCCGTTGTTTTATCGTGCAGTTGTACGGCAAGCCCAATCATTTTTTCGTAGGCATGATGTGTTTTTTGACTCCAAGTGAGTTTAGCAGAATCGGATTTTATTTGAAAACGGCTTTTTAAAATCACGCTATCCAAACTCAAATAGGTTTGATACGCCGCTTTGAGTTCGTTTTGTTGGGTTAATAATTGCGCTTTTTCATAAAGTGGTTCAAATAAAAACCAACCATAATCTTGTCCAAAACGCCCTGCTTTGTCGTATTCTTCCATTGCTTTTGGACGATTCCCCACTTTTTCATAGATTTTCCCTGAAATGAGGTAGCCTTCTATCAAATCTTGAATCTTATGCTCCTGCTGCAACCATATTTTCAAACCGGTATCCACTGCAATACGTGCCTCAGCGAATTGCTGAAAATCCAACTGCGTTTTCGCCAACTCAATATACGTACCGCCCCTGTCGTAAACATCTTTATCTGTTTTCAAATGAGTCAATGCGCGTTGAAATGCGGCAATGGAAAGCGCGTATTTTTTTTGAAGCCTTAAAATGCTCCCTTCCGTTAGGCTGTATTTGCCCACATCAGAATTGTTTTTAATATCTAAAAGCGTTCGATATTTTTGCAGATAGCTCATCGCCTCTATCGGGCTATTTGCCATTTTGTAATAATTCGCTAATCCTAAATAGGCATCCTGCGCAAGTATTTGATTATCAATAGATTGAAAAATTTCAATTGCTTTCAAATAATGATTTTTGGATAAACGCTCCTCTGCTAACTCCCTGTACGCATCTGCTAACGCAATATGCATCTGTCCTCGAATGTAAATTTGGTCTTTTTGAGTAGGCACTTCGGTCAAAAGGGCTTGTTCGAGACAACGCTGTGCCGCAATAAAATCTCTCTTTTTAACAAAAAGATTTCCTAAATTGAACAGTGTTTTACCCGTAGTCCAATGGTTTGGATACAATTTATAGCGAATGCGATAAGCATTTTCGTAATAAAGTTGAGCCGAATCCAACAGGTGTAGATTTGGTGTGGTATCATTGTAATAATCTACTCCTTTTTTGTGGAATATTTGTCCTTGTGCGGAATCTTGTGCTGCGCCTGCGATAGCAATATATTTCATGGGAATATTGCCAATCGTATCTTGAAATGGTTGTTGATTCGCTATACGCGAAACTTTATTGGGTTCATTACAACTCAACACCCAAAGAAGCAGGGCAAAGAAGGGGGCTATTTTTAAAATCATGGATACGTAGATAGTTTGTTTATAAAAAAACAAAGTTACAATATCTTTCTGAAATTTTAGCACTATATTTTAGGGATTATTGCAAATTTCTTAAAAATCTGCAATAATCCCTAAAAATGGAGCCCTAAAAACGCTTTCTGTACTTGGCACAAGTGACGGAATC
>JBDLWG010000560.1:0-13688 GCA_039804385.1 Bacteroidota bacterium | reverse complement strand
ATGTACGGCTTTACTGGCAGGATTCGGCGAAATGGTCACATTTTGAGTTTGAGCTGTTTGAATACACAAAACGAGACATGCAAGAAAAGGTAAAAAATATTTCATTCAAATTAATTTTTTTCAATCAATAGTATAAGTTCAAATTCGATATAATGTTAACGCTTTATTCGAGTATTAGTGACAAGAAAAAGGATTCCCTCTGCAAAGATAAGTGTTTTAGTCTATGAAAAAAATACCCTAAATTTTTAATTGTTGCTTTATTTATCGAATATAAATGTTAAGCGTATCCCCTGGCTTCATTTTCGTCCATTGTTCAGGGGTGGTGATGCCATTATCAATTCCAATTTGATAACCTGCCGAATCCTTATTGAAAAACATCCTTCCTAATTTACCCAAATAATCACCTTGCTGATACGGATAGCGAATTTTTTTAACACAAGGCAATTGTCGATTCAACGTATCGAACCGAAACTTCATCCATTCTAATTGATGCACTATTAACGCTAACGAATCCGATTTGCGCACAAAATCGCGCTTCAAAACCATTGGTTTTTGACAAGCCCGCCATCCTAAAAACACCATTAAACCACTGAGAAGCCAATAATTGCGTTTTCGAGCGCGTTTTGCAATGCTTTGTTCTTCCTTTTTTTTGAAAAGCGCGACTTCCCCTTCTAAGGCAAGTCGTTGTTTCAAAACCGTTTTAAACCGTGCTTCAATCGTCTCGTGTGTGTCCATTTGCAACAAATCCGTTCCGCATCTCGGACATATCGGCGTGTGCATTAGGGACACATTCGGTAATTGACAAATTGGACAATTCATAACTCATTGATTTATAATCTTTATTTCCCACCAGCTTTAAATAAAAAGGCTTTTTCCTCCGCCGTCAGGTTGTCGTAACCGACTTGCTTTAATTTATCTAAAATCGCATTTAACCGATTTTCATAATCATCATCGCCTCTATTGCTGCCTTTGCTATCTTTCGCATCGCTTTTGGCAGTGGTTTGAGAACGCTCTTTTTCGCGCCGATAGGTCACTTTGGGCTCATACGGATTCGATTTTTTTGTAAACCAATTGGAAATATAATTGCCAATAGTGTAAATAAATTGACCTAAATCGGTCCCTTTTTGCAATTGTGTGACGAAAAACCAGCCAAATGCTGCCCCACCAAGATGCGCAAAAGCACCACCTGTGTTATTGGTATTCTCGGCAATCGAAATCAAATTTAAAAAAATCGTCAAGCCTGCTAAATATTTTAATTTGACAGGTCCTATAAACAAAATATTGAATAAGTAATCGGGTGCAACTGTTGCCGCCGCCGCCGTAATCGCCATCATCGCCGCAGACGCGCCCATTGCATACGGCGGAATGCCAGATGAATAAGGCGAAAAATTGCGGACAAAGAAATAAACCATTAAACCTGCAAGCGTCCCCAATAAATACAGGGGCAAAACCCGCCGATTGCCCAATAAATCGCCCACAATCCGCCCAAACCAATATAATCCAAGCATGTTCCAAAGAATATGCCCGAAATCTTCATGCAAAAAACCTGCGGTCAGCAAAACCCAAGGATGCGTCAAATCATGCCAAATGTTGCTGCTGAAACAGAAAAATTGCAAAATAGTCGTGTAAATCGGCTTCGGACCCGCCCCTGGCGTACTCAAAAATATTTTTATAATATTAATGAAAACCCAAATCGCACTGTTGATGATAATCAGGCGCGTAACCATATTGCCTTGCGAAAACTCGCGTTTGACATCTTCCCAAATTGAACGAAACATATCTTTTTTCTTTTGTTTTTTAAGGAGTCCATTTAGAGGGATGGATGTACGGATTTCACGGATTTCACGGATTTTTACGGATTTTAGAATCCAAATCTGTAAAAATCCGTGAAATCTGTGAAATTCGTACATCCATCACCCTCAAACCCCAAATATTACTTTTTTCGAGACCATGCCAAAAGGATTATTAATCCAAAAAGGGCACCGCCCAAATGCGCCCAATGCGCCACCCCATCATGTGCAGGACGATACGCAACATGATAAATTTCAATCGCAATATACACCGAAACCATCAACCATGCAGGAAAAGATATCATAGGCAAAAAAATGATATTAAATTTTGTATGCGGCATCAAAAAGCCTAAGGCGGCGGTTATCCCAAAAATAGCTCCTGACGCGCCCACTAAACTGCCTTTTGATATCCAAAATCGGTCCACTGCGTTCAATGCAGGATTGTAATGAATGTCGTACCATTGCAATCCAATGTGCAATGCCAATGCGCCAAAACCAGTCAATAAATAATAGATTAAAAATCGCTCTTGACCCAATTCGGCTTCCACTAAGGGGCCAAACATCAGCAAACCAAACATATTCACCATTAAATGATTGATATTTCCATGCATGAACATATACGTGACGATTTGAACAGGCATAAAACCCACTTTTGTTTCGGCATGTATGGCAACATATTCCGCAAATTCAGCTTGCATCTCAGGCGCAAGACTCGGCGGCGCAAAAGGATAGTGCATCGCAAGCATCGGCGCGAGTGTCGGCACTATCATCGTGACGACAAAATAAACCGCAATATTGAGCAACAATAGTTTTTTAACAACATCCGTAAGGAATAAACCACCCATTTTGTTTATTTTTTAGTGTAATTACAATTCAAATTGTTTGTTTATGGTTTCTAAATCATAGGTAACAAAACAATTACGCCCTGTCGGACTCTTAAACGGCATCGAACAAGCGAATAATCGGTCAATTAATTCGCGCATTTCTACGATACTTAAAAAAGTGCCGCGTTTGATAGCCGATTGTCTTGCCATACTTCGGGCAATCCGTTCGGTCGCATTGAGGCGCAAATCCGTTTCGCGTTTGAATTGTTCGAGCAAAGATTCGATGACTTTTTGTTCATTTTGCCCATTCCAATCCGCAGGAACGCCATGTACAATAAACGTCCCACCGCCAAATTCTTGAATATCAAAGCCTAACCGATTGATTTCGGGCAAAATATCTTTCAATAAAACAGCATCCGCCGTCGAAAAACGCAAGGTACGCGGAAATAAGATTTGTTGTACCCCGACATTGGCTTCCTCAATCGCATTTAAATATTTCTCATAAATAATGCGTTCAGAAGCCGCTTGTTGGTCAATCAGAATAAAACCAGATTTAATAGGACTGACAATATAACTGGCGTGAATTTGATATGGCTCTTTCTGGTTTTTGGAAAAAGAATGGTCGAAATCATCCAATTCACCCGCATTACTGCCCGATTGTATCGGTTCAAGCGCGGATTGTGGCGCATTCCAAGCGTCTTGAGTGGATTGAGATGGATTTTGCGACAAAGGCGCGTTCAAATTTTGATACAAACTTTCCCAATGTTGCAAATTCGACGCATCCCGTTCTGTGACTTCTTTTTTGAAACTCGTTCCTGGTTTTGACTCTTTTTTGACGGGCGGCGTTCCATTTTCCGTTGTTGCTTCTGTTCCGATTTCCAAAGTGGGAGCCGTTTCCGCAGGCGAAACAGTCGTCTGATAAGGTTGTTGATTTAAATATTTTTCAAAAAGACCCGAATCTTGGTGAAAATCCAAAGACGGCGTAACTGCATTTTGACCTAACGCATGCCGAATCGCCACCTTTAAGTAATTGTAAATCAATCGTTCATCATCAAATTTGATTTCCTGTTTGGTCGGATGTACATTGACATCAATCCGTGCAGGATTAATATCTAAAAAAATCATATAAAATGGAAACGCATCTTTTGGAATCAATTCCTCAAACGCCGAAACCACCGCATGATGCAAATACGAACTTTTAATAAAGCGATTATTGACAAAGAAAAATTGTTCACCGCGCGTTTTTTTCGCAAATTCGGGTTTTCCAACAAAACCATTGATGCGAATCACCTCAATATCTTCATTGACAGGCACTAATTTTTTATTCGCGTCCTTGCCGAAAACGCCCACAATGCGTTGCCTCAAATTGCCTGGATGCAGGTGAAATAATTCCTGCCCATTGTGATGCAACGAAAAAAAGATTTCAGGATTGGCAAAAGCCACTCGTTCAAACTCATCTAAAATATGTCGCATCTCTACCGTATTGCTTTTCAAGAAGTTACGACGCGCAGGCACATTATAAAACAAATTTTTAACCCTAAAATCCGTTCCCACAGGAGCTTGACAAAGCTCTTGCGCTTTCAATTCAAACCCTTCAATGACGATTCGAGTCGCCAATTCATCGTTTTCACGACGCGTTCGCAACTCCACTTGCGCAATAGAGGCAATACTCGCCAACGCTTCCCCGCGAAAACCCATCGTTTTCAAGGCAAACAAATCTGCCGCCGTCTGGATTTTGGAGGTGGCATGGCGTTCAAAACACATGCGTGCATCCGTATCCGACATGCCGCAACCGTCGTCAATGACTTGAATCAAGGCTTTTCCCGCGTCCTTGACAATCAATTTAATATGTTTCGCCCCTGCATCGACACTGTTTTCCAACAATTCCTTGACCGCAGAGGCAGGTCGTTGAACCACTTCCCCCGCCGCAATTTGATTGGCAATCGAATCGGGCAATAAACGGATGACATCCGACATGTATATATTGGATTTTTTGGATTTCTTTTAATTTTAAACACAAAATTAATCTTTTTTGTGAAATTTGCTCATTTGAATTGGAAGACTACACAATTTGCTCTAAAAATACAGATTCATTTAAAAAGATAAATGGGCTATCAAATCATCATCCGCAAGGTTCGGTAAGGTCACTTTGAGGTTTGGATGCGTTTGCATAGCGCGTTGAATCGCTGAAACGGCTCCCTCATTCCGCGCCCAACTGCGCCGCGCAATCCCATTATTAACATCCCAAAACAACATATTGTTTATTTTTTCACCCGCCGAAGCCGTTCCATCCAACACCAAACCAAAACCGCCATTCACCACTTCGCCCCAGCCAACACCGCCCCCATTGTGCAAACTGACCCAAGTTGCGCCCCGCATAGCATCGCCAATGACGTTTTGAACCGCCATATCCGCCGTAAAACGACTTCCATCTCGAATATTCGACGTTTCGCGGAAAGGCGAATCCGTCCCAGAAACATCGTGATGGTCTCTACCTAAAACAATTGGTTTTAAAATAATTCCATTCGCAATTGCCTCATTGAACGCTTGCGCAATCGCAATCCGCCCCTCTGAATCGGCGTATAAAATTCTGGCTTTTGAACCCACGATTGGAATATTTTGGTCTGCTGACTCAATCCAATTCAAATTATCACGCAATTGCCCTTGAATTTCGGGTGGAGCTTTTGCTAATAATTGTTTTAAAATTTTCGCCGCAATCGCATCTGTTTTATCCAAATCCGATTTTAAACCAGAAGTGCAAACCCAACGAAACGGACCAAATCCATAATCAAAACACATCGGTCCCATAATATCTTCTACATAAGACGGATATTTATAATGTCCTTCAGATTGATTTTCAAATATATCGGCACCTGCATCACCCGCTTCTTTCAAAAAAGCATTGCCATAATCCCAAAAATACATCCCGCGTTCAGCCAACGTATTCACGGCGATAACGTGCCGATGCAATGTTTTTTGAACCTCTTTTAAAAACAATTGTTTATTATTATTTTGTAAATTTTTAGCCGCTTCAAACGTATAATTTTGTGGACAATAACCACAATCATCGATATTGTGCAAAGAAGTTTGGTCCGAACCCAATTCGGGTGTGATATTTTTTAAAACAAAATATTCTAATAAATCGACAATATTCCCATGATAAATCAAGGCAATTCCTTTTTGTTGCAAAACAGCTTGTTGAATCGCAGTTATTAATTTTTCTAAATCATTGAAAACCAATGATTTTTGAATATAACCGTCTTCAATGCGTTGTTGAATCGCATCATCATCGACTTCCGCAAGTACGCCAACACAACCCGTAATCACCGCGGCCAATGCTTGCGCTCCCGACATGCCGCCCAAACCCGAAGTCACATAGATGCGTCCGCGCAACGTGTCACCCAAACCGCGCAATCGCCCCGCATTCAACAACGTAATCGTCGTGCCATGCACAATACCTTGCGGTCCGATATACATAAATGAACCAGCCGTCATCTGCCCATATTGCGTCACGCCAAGCGCGTTGAATTTATTCCAATCTTCTTTTTTTGAATAATTGGGAATCATCATACCATTGGAAATGACGACTCTCGGCGCGTCAGGACGACTCGGAAATAAACCCATTGGGTGTCCCGAATATAATGCAAGTGTTTGATTATCAGTCATTTCTGAAAGATATTGCATGGTCAATAAATATTGCGCCCAATTTTGAAAAACCGCCCCATTGCCGCCATACGTAATCAATTCATGCGGATATTTGGCAATTTTCGGGTCTAAATTATTTTGAATCATCAACATAATTGCCGCCGCTTGTTGACTTTGGTGCGGATATTCATCTATCGGGCGGGCGTGCATCGGATAAGTTGGGCGAAAACGGTGCATGTAAATTCGACCATATTCTTTTAATTCAGTCGCAAATTCGGGTGCTAAAATCGCATGATGTTCCTTTGGAAAATAGCGTAACGCATTCCGAACCGCTAATTGTTGTTCATTTAAAGTCAAAACCCCAATAATATTTCGTTTTGGCGCGTGTGGCACTTGCCTCTCTAAGGGACGTACAGGCGGCAACTCAGTAGGAATACCTTGTCGAATTTGATTTTTTAATAATTTATAATTGGTTTTAGTCATCCTTGTTATCTTTTGAAACTGTTTAAGAGAAAATTATTACAAATTGCTGATTATCAAACCTTTGGAGGGTTTGAAACCCTCCAAAGGTTGTTGTACTTCATTTTATCCAATCATTCAAACGAGATAAATGGATTTATAAGAGTCGCAAATTTAGTTCTTTTTTAGAATTAGGCAACAAGGAAAAATTTACTTCCTTTGGAGGTTTTCTTTGGCTCCAAACCCAAAATATTTCCCCAAAACACCATAATATTGTACAAATTGAATATTTTGGCGAGCGCGTTCTGGCGCATCATTATCCAACAAAATGTCGCTCAAACCAATCCAACCTGCCCGAATTTGCGCCCGAAAAAAGATATTTTTCCAAAAACGGGCTTCCAAACCCACCGTTCCCGACACGCCATAACCCGACCAATGAAACGGATTATCTTGCCCTTTTCCAAAAACATGTGAATCCGTTTTGGGAATTACCGCACCAATACCCAACCCCAGATGACCACTCAATGTAGTGTTGATTTTTGGAAAATAAAACTTATCTTTTTGATAACCAATGTCTAACGAAACTAAATTTAAACCATTGGTATGTTCAAAACGAAGAAAATCCTCTTTTAAAACCACCGATTGATTTGCATAAGTTCCTGCATATTGGATAGAAGCCGCAGGCGAAACCGTTCCAGTCATCAAAACGGATTGATTTTGCGCCACCACATATTTCATATGGTCAACGCCCACAGAAATATCCCAATGCCCGTTCCATTGATACCCAATGCGATAATCGTACTGCGGAATCGTGATTTTCGTCAAACTAAAATATTCCTGCACCGAAAAAGGCGAAGGTCTATCAAATGCCTTGACTTTTTGGAGCGTAAAATTGTAATTCGGACCCGCAAAATGCAAGTCTGAAACCGCAAAAGTAGCCCGATTGTAGCCCCAATAAAAATAAAACTTACCTGCAACCGCTTTATTATCAACGTTTTGTGTAAAGCCGCTGTTGGATAATAATACGAAAATGAAAATGAATAATTTTTGTTGCATCATTTTTTTAAACCTAAGAATTACCAAAGGGACAAATGTACCCAAAAAAAATTATCATTTTTCTTAAAAAAAATTTGCATGATTGAAAAAAAGGTTGTTATCTTTGCGGCGATTTAAAATGGTTGCGTAGCCAAGTGGTTGGGCAGTGGTCTGCAAAACCTCCTACAGCGGTTCGAATCCGCTCGCAACCTCCAAAAGCCCGATAGGTGTTTCACATCTATCGGGTTTTTTGTATTAAAAAAAACGAATGTCTTTCCTTACAATTTTAGCGATAGTTATCGCAATCCTCATTTTTCTAACGGCACGCCTTCAAATCGCACCATTTATCGCCCTCCTTTTGTGCGTTATCCTTGCAGGCATCTTATTCGGCATGATTGGATTATTTGAATGCTTTGAATCCTGCGTATCCGACCGCACAAGTAATTCAGGCGCAACGAGATTATTTCGGGGCGCATACGTATCAAAAAATACAGGGATGTGAGTGAGAAATTCTACCAAACCAAATGGGAGGACTTTACGTAAGTCCCCCATTTTTAGGGGACTTACGTAAAGTCCCCTAAAAATGGGGAACTTTACGTAAGTCCTGTTATTTTTGTCATCCAATTTTCAGGTAGTCTCCTCTTTTGCTCCCATTTCCAACGCGACATGCCGATTAACATCGCCCCAAAACCGATGCAAATGCTTTCCAAAGGCAATAATGGAACATACGCAGCCATGAATTTCATGGGCACTAATAAAATGCCTGCAATCAAAATCGCGCTCCCGATATCGTTTAATGTTTTATGATAAATCATTGAAATACAGCTTTTTAGTGGATAGTAAGGCTTTTGTTACACAGCACAAATTTAGTTCATTTATAGTGGTTTTGCAAGCCCATTTGCATATCAATAACATTTGATTCCACTAAAACAAATCAAAACGATTCTCCTAAATGTTTTAAAATGGCTTATGGAATTGAAGGACTTGTTGCATCTTTACGATTGCAACGTTTTTCAATAATTTTAGGATTCAAATATGTGAATAGTTATGAAATGGTTAACATTGGTGGCATTTTTAATGCCGACAGCACTCCTTGCTCAACAAAAAATAGATGCTCGCATCGAACATGTCACGGTGTTTATGAATGGGGCGCAGGTGACTCGAATGGCGAATGCGGTTTTGCCTGTAGGTAAGTCGGAAGTCATCTTGCGCGGGCTGACTCCGAGTCTGGATCCGCAGAGCGTTACCGTCAAAGGCGAAGGTGATTTTACCATCGTTTCGGTCAAAACGCAATTGAATTATTTGGAAGAGCAGCATCGAAAAGATACGATTGTAACGCTCGAAAATGAAACTGCGCAACTTTTTAAGCAATTGGAAGATGCTCAAAATAAACTTTCTGTATTGGCGCAAGAAGAATATATTTTAAATAGTAATAAATCACAAATCATTGGTATTCAAAATAATCCGAATAAAACCGATGATTTAAAAGCCTTATTAGATTTTCAAAAAACGCGCCTAACGGAAGTTTTAACTCAAAAAACCGAAATCAATCGGGCTGTTACCAAAACACAACAACGGCGTAATCAAATTACACAACAATTGTCGGAACTCAATGTTCGCAAAAATACGACGACGGCGGAAGTCGTTATCACGGTTTTTACGAAAACGGCGGTTTCTGGACGGTTTTTGATGGAATATATCGTCCCGAATACGTCTTGGTATCCGATTTATGACCTACGCGTGCAGGATGTCAATACGCCGATGACAGCTCAAATGAAAGGAAAAGTGCGTCAAAATTCGGGTGAAGATTGGAAAGAGGTTCAATTGACGCTTTCTACAGGCGAACCCAAACGGACTGGTATCAAACCCGAATTAGGAACTTGGATGATGGGTTCTGGTGGTGCATCGACGTATTGGGGACGGCAAATCAATGTTTTGGCTGATTTTCAAATCCAAAGACAAGCCACTCAACAAAATAAAATTGCTGGTTTGATTCGAGATGATCATGGTCAAGCCTTGATTGGGGCAAGCGTTTTGATAACAGGTACGAATCGCGGGAGTATAACGGATGTAGATGGCAAATTTAATTTGGATATTAATCCAAATGACAAATATTTAACGGTTCAATTCGTTGGTTATGAGTCGCAAACCATTCCGATTTCTAATAATGGTACTTTTATGGATGTGCTACTGAAAGAAAGTAGCGTTTTACATGGCGTAGTAGTTACAAGTACGGGTATTAGTCGGGATATATTACGGGCAAACCCGTCGGGCTATTTGGGTATAAACGCATCAAGCACGACTTCTAAATTAGATTGGTCTAAACAGGCAACCCTTAATGTAGCAGAAAAGACCCAAAGTACGAGTACTACGTATGATATAGAATTACCATATAGCGTTCCGACTGATAATAAAGAGTATCAAGTTGAAATCAAAGAAATAACTTTGGCAGCGTTTTACGAGTATAGTTGTGCGCCGAAATTGGAAACGGATGTGTTTTTAACAGCCCATTTGACCGATTGGGAACCCTATAATTTGCCAGAAGGAGAGGCAAATTTGTATTTTGAAGGCACTTTTTTAGGTAAAAGCGTTTTGCAAACCCAATCAACCCAAGATACGCTCAAAATCTCTATGGGTCGCGATAAAAATATTGTTGTCAAACGCGTCAAACAAAAAGAGTTGACCACTAAAAAAGGCGTGTTTTCGGGCAAAAAAACGGAGTCGCGCACCTATGAAATCGTGGTTAAAAACAAAAAGAAGATTGCCATTAGTTTGAATATTGAAGACCAAGTGCCGATTGCAACCGATAAACAAATTGAAGTACAATACAGCTTTTCCGACGCGCCTGTGGTCGATAAAAACACAGGTCGTTTGACTTGGAAATTGCAACTTAAACCATTGGAAGATAAGAAGTTACAAATATCATACAGTGTAAAACATCCTGCAGAATGGCAGGTCAATATGGATTGATAAACGTGCTAAAAGAGAGCATTATGTTCAAATTATGGAGCATAATGCTCTTTTTTTATTAAAAATGCTATTTTGTCACTACTTAGGCTCAGAATACTGCCAAGTCATTGGGTCAATATCAGCATTCCGTTTTTTTGCCGCAATAAACTGTTGTAAAATCGGCTGAATCTGCTCTGCTGTCCTATTTTTTTGTTGATAACATTTAAAAATGAGACGGATTTCATCCACAGGCATATTCATGATAAGGGCAACTTTGGTTGCTTCTAAATCCAATTGACGGTGCATTTGAATCGTAATATAGATTTGATTCACCGCTTTATCAATTTCTACCTGTTTTTGCGCTGCGGCTTGCGCTGCGGCTTGCGCTGCGGCTTGCGCTGCGGCTTGTGCTGCGGCTTCTAATTTTTGTTTTTGCTGTGCGAAATAGGCTTCAGGCTCTATGCCCATTTCAGCAGTGAAGAAGGCTTTGAAAAAATCTTTTTGACTTTGTTCTAACCGGTCTTCAATGGGGAGGCGTGCGCGCCCCGATTTTTTAAGAATCATCTTTTCCATAAAGGTGGTTTGTAAATCAATGGGTAATGCGAGAATTTCGTTGACAAAGATAAGCATTCTATCAATCTTTTCTTTGGGAACATTCTTTTCTCGCGCTAATTCAAATAATTTTTCCTTAAAATCAACCCGCTTGTCGTACAATTTTGGAGTCGTTTTAAGCACATACAAGTGCGCCAACACAAATAAAGCAAATATATTATCGGATTGAATCAAATCACTTGCTTTTTGTTTGGCAATCTTGTACGCATTAAAACGATACATCAACGTTGTACCATAAAAATCTTCTTCATAATAATCAAATTTTTTAGGCGTTCGCCCCACAGGATACACTGCCAAAGCCGTAATCGGCAACCCATATTTGGCAAAAATAAACGCTTTGTACAAAAACATGCGCGTCGAAAATTCCAATTCAAATCGAGCTTGAATTTCGATGTGAATCAAAACCCCTTTGATAGTGCCATCCTTCAATTTAACTTTGACTAATTTATCAACAACCTGTTTCGGAATTTTCAATTCTTTGTGAATTGCCAATAATTCTTTGTCTAAAAACTCTGGTGGTTGTGTAAAATCAATGTCTGCAAACAATTTTGGGAGAAAAAACTCCATAAATTCAGGAAAAAATTCCTCAATAATCAACTTCCAAATCCCATCATAATCAATGATAAGTTCATCGGTTTCGGTTGTTTGTGGCGTATCATCAAGGGATACGGCTGGGTCAAGTAGCTTTTTTTTAGTATGTTTGGGCATTTTAAGGTAATGTTTGTTAAGAAACAGTGCAAAGATACCTTGATTTGGGCAGCTTTCAAATATTTTTTTCAAATTTCAAATATTTTTATTTAAAATATATTTGAATGCCTCGAAAAAAGAGTCGAGTAACACGACAAAATGAATTTTCAAAACGTTTTTAGTTGAAACCAACGCTTTTTGCAAAAAAACGTTTTTATTTGTGCCTAATTCATCAAAGTTCGCTAAAATTGACTTACTTTTGCCGCCGCAATGAAAAAAAATATTTTTTCCCGCTATTCGACTGCGTTTTTCGCAGCGACTTTAATGTTGACCACTCCGATTTCACAAGGTTGTAAATCCGAGTTTGAAAAGATTCGCACGAGTGGCGATGCCGCGCTTTTGCTCAAAAAAGCCGATGAATATTACGATAAAAAGGATTTTATCAAATCGCAAATCCTTTATGAACTCGTTATGCCCAGTTATCGGGGTCGTCCTGAGTTGGAAAAAATGTCGTATCGGTATTCGTACACACATTATCATCAAAAAAGTTATACTTCTGCGGAGTATTACTTTAAAAATTATGGCAATACGTTTCCGACTTCCACGTTTAGAGAGGAAGTCGATTTTATGGCTGCCTACTGTCATTACAAGTTGTCGCCGACGCACCGCCTTGACCAAGATAATTCGCAAAAAGCGATTGACGGGCTTCAAACGTTTGCCAATACCTACCCGCGCAGTGAACGCGTGAAGCAATGCAACACGCTTATCAACGAATTGCGGAAGAAATTAGAGCAAAAAGCCTTTGAAGAAGGCAAATTGTATTACGATATTCGTCAATATCAAGCATCTACACAATCGTTTGAAAATTTGCTCAAAGATTACCCAGAAACCGCCGATGCAGAAGAAATTCGGTATTTAATCCTGCGCGGCAACTACGAATTAGCCTCAAATAGTGTTTATGACAAACAATTGGAACGATTTAGGAATGTCGTTTCCAAATATGAAGATTTTAAAAATAAATTTCCAAGAAGTAAGTTTCAAAAAGAAGCTGACTTGTATTTGAAAGCATCCAATCAAAAAATCGAAGAATTGTCCAATGTCAGACATCAAAACCCGAGTTCAAAATCTTGACCCCAATGTTACTGCCCGCGATATCAAGGATTTGGTACGCCATACGGGGAATATTTATGAAACGTTGAATATCATCACGCGCCGCGCTAAACAGTTGTCGATGGACATCAAGCAGGAGTTGAATGGTAAATTGCAAGAGTTTACGGTCAATGCCGAAACGATTGAGGAGGTTCACGAAAATAAAGAGCAGATTGAAATCTCCAAATTTTATGAAAAATTGCCCAATCCTGTCGTCATTGCAACCGATGAATACATCCGAGGTGAGATTCATCACCGTTACGTGGACGAGAAAAAACAGAAAAAAATAGTTTCGTAAGATTTTTTTAAATACGATTCAAAAAAAAACGGCGTAGATTTTTCCAAATCTACGCCGTTTTTTATAACATGAGTAGTCGCGCCGTAATAAGCTATCAAAAAGAACCTCGCCAACGTCGGCGAGGTTGCACCCCTATCCATTACCCACAGAATCAAAAATCCCGAAGGGATGACACTTTGGTAACTTGAAATCCGTCTCCGCCTCTTAAAAATCCCGAAGGGATGACATTTGGTAGCTACC
>JBDLWG010000559.1:0-2757 GCA_039804385.1 Bacteroidota bacterium | reverse complement strand
CCATATCCAAATCATCCAACAAGCCTTTCGCTTTATTGGCTTCATAGATGGTTTTGGTGGTCACGAACAAGTTTTGGTATTCGCGCAAGCCCGTTCCCGCAGGAATGCGTTTGCCCACAATCACATTTTCTTTCAAACCTGCTCAATCATAAGCTTTTTAAATGAGTGGGAACGTATGAATAACTATGAATAACTATGACTCATCACTCATCTCCAAACCAAATATCCGCCATTTTTTGTTTGACAAAAGTCATAATTACATCTATTTCAGTATCGTATTGGCGCAGTGCCTCAATCGTTTCCGGAGCAAACCAATCACCACCATTATGCCCTGTACTTTCTTCAGTATGTCGCCTATCTTGGTAGAATCTGCGTAACCAGAACTGCTTTCGAGCTTCCAGTGATAGGAGTGGATACTCTTCTTTCCAGAAAAGTTCGGCGGCAAGTCTATTTTCTTCTGTCTGTTTTTTCATGTCTTTGTGAAACTTTCTTGGTTTCATAATGAATCTAAATGATGGGTTAAAAAAAACAAAATTAAATATTATACATAATTTCAATTCGATACAAAAAAATAATTTTATGCATCCAAACTAAATAAGATATATTATCACTTTTGCAATGGCTATAGCGAATCATTTCACGTTCCTTAATCCTAAAACGATTCCGTTTTTGTAAAATAAAGAAACTTTAATCAATTTCTTTTAAATTGATGAGATAGGTTCCGTCAGCAGCCTTATCTTGACTCATGACTCTAAATTTTGAATCCGATTTAATTAAGGCTTCATCTTTAACACCAAATTTGAATTTGCCATATGCTAAATCAAAAATAGTTCTTATTTTACTATTTACCTTAGTTCTAAGCGTGATTTTAACATTTGTTTTAGGATTAGCTGTAAAACTATCTCCTAAATTGTTAGCACAAGAAATAAATTCTTTGTAAATTACAGTTGCGCCCACCTTATGTTCTGTCAAAAATGCGGACAAGTCCGCATCTGCAATTGCCACGCCTCGAAAATAATCTGTATTGGCTGGCGCAATTGCCATTTTATCAAGAGCTTGATTCAACGCCTGTCTCACACCATTTGTTTTATCGGCGTTCGTTCCAGTTCTCAACCAAAGATTCAAATTTTTGTAAAAAAACATGGTTGTATATCCAAATATCATATGAGCATCCAAGATAACAAAAGCACATTTTTTCATACAAAAGTGTACAACTTGATACAACTTTTATACGAAAAGAGGTAATTGTCTAAGACGGTGGTTCGATCCAACGCCCTTCGGTATCTCAATCCCGAAGCCACAAAGTGTCCGAACGCTTGTTTCCAACTCCCTACTGAATCCCGCGGAACATCTAAACCGAACTGTTGGTACATCGTGTCCACGTCCTGACTACGGAGTGGGGGAAAAATCGAACTGCCTTTGGTATATTTTCCAATGCCCCGTCGTGCGATTTCAAGACTGGCACTAATCGGGTCAAAATCATCGTGCTGAATATTGCCCACAAACGAACTGTATGCGGCGATAACGAGCACGTTTTCAATCCCTAATGTATTGCAATATTTTTGAATTAACTTTTGAGTTAAGCTTCGATGCCAAAGATTTTTGGTTTTCCGATTGGCTTCGGAAGCCTTTTCATTCGCCGTTTCGGGTTTAAATTCCAACGTTTCGCTCACAAATGTAGCGACTTTATAATGAGTTGCTAACCGAAAAAGGTATTTCCAAAGTTCACACAATTCAAAGCGGCGTTTGTGATGTTGCGCGACTTGATCGGGGTCGGTCGAACTTAAACCCATTCGGGTATTTAAATCCGAGCAATCCAAAACGCCTTTATGAAGGATCTTAAGCGATTCATTGGATTGCTTTTCCACGACACTGAATCCAATGTGTTCAGGGTTCAAATCCACCGCCAAAAAGCGATTTTCGATTTTATTCGCTAATTTTCGGCTTTTTTGCTCGGCTAAATACTGTTGAAACAACTTTTTTCGACCGTCCTTATCCGTTTTTTCTAATTTTCGGGCTTCTTTTTTAAAGTCGTTTGTTTTAAATTCATAACCTGCCAGCTTTTCTTCGTCGTAAGTGATCCAAACAAACGATTCGGAGAGGCGCACCGAAATCGGCAGTTCGCCGATTCGGGATTGCAATTCGTTTAAAACGGTTTGTTGTTTTTTGGAAACGTGAAATTCAAACTTTAATTTCGTCTCTTTATCGGGTTTGAAAATTAAAGTTTGATTTGAAAGGTCAAACGCCACTTTTCGATTGCTTTTTTGAGGGGCTTCGCCGACACTATAAATCGGCAAAACACGCTGTGCTTGATATTTTCGTTGGAGTTCCGAAATTTCGGACTGATTTTCGTTGGGGGCATTCGACAAAAAGGAAATCCGACGTAAGGTGCTTAACCCCCCAAATGTAACGCCTTTGCCTTGTCGAGCTTTCAGAGACCCTAACGTTCGATGCAACCGAAACGTTTTTCGCTTCCCGTTTCGACCTTCGGGTTTCGTTTCGCTTAATTCTTTTTCAAGCCTTTGAATTTGACGGGTCTGGTTTTCGTGATGCGTTTTTTCTTGTTCTAATTTCGTTTGGACTTCGATGCGACAACTTTCATAAAACCAGCTATCCAAATGATATTTCGTTTGGAACTCTTTTTTAAAATTTTCATCTTTCGATAACTCAAAATTCGCATAAAGCTTCCGGTACAAAAACGAGTAGTTCTTGCAATAATCCGAAACGGCGGGCGAATTCTTTACTTTTAATTTTAGA
>JBDLWG010000558.1:0-4060 GCA_039804385.1 Bacteroidota bacterium | reverse complement strand
CAAAATACATAAATTGTACACAATATTTACCCGCAATCGCTGATTTATCATACTGTTTTGTATAACGATGTTCTGTAATAAGCACATTGCAATCTTTTGGAATCTCGTCAATTAACACTTTGGGATGATTATAAAAAATCATATCTGCATCTATGTAAGTGCAGTGTGGCAATTTATAGGTTTCTATCGCATATAAAATCGTGCTACTCGTACACGTCCAACAATATTCGCCCCGAGAACGCGTCGATTTGATACGCAACAATTGTTCATCTTCAAATTCAGATAGGGCAATCGGTACTAAATTGGGCAGATTCAATTGCTTCAAAATGGCATAACATCGGTCATCAAAGGCAAATACATATAAGCGAAAATCATCTTTGCAGACTTCCGCTAAGGATTCATACGTCGCTAATCCGCGTGTCAAATAATTGGAATCAAAAAGCGTACAAAAATACAACATTTTAAACTTTTAGTTTTAAAAAATATCCTTTGTAATGACAATTATAAAATGGTTTTTCCCATGCAGGAAAGGAATCGATGAATTGGTAATTCGCTGCTAAAGCGGTTTTCAATTTTGCTTCGCTCAATAAATGACATGGATACGAAGCACTATAAATACTTGGTGGTACGATTTGTCTTGTAATTCTATTTTCTTGCTGATGCGTAACTGGTTGTAAATCAATTAGTAAATAAGGAACTTGGGTATTAGCAAAGGTCTTTATCCAATCATATGGGTTTTCTAAATATTGTAAAACACTGGAAACCAAGATTAAATGGGGCTGATATTTTTCGACTGCGGCGGACACTTCATATTCAAATTTCAAAGATTCATTTTCAAAGAATTGCTTTCCATAATCAACAAAATGTTTTTGTTCTACAATACACCATTTCAAATCAATCCCTTTCAACAAGGGCAAATATTGAAAATAAGTACTTCCCAAAGAACCCCCAAAATCTAAAATATTCAATTTTCCATCATATTGATTAACAATGTCTATCAAAATTTTTAAAATATTTTTATCAACCTGCGGTTCTTGGAACAAAACGCCATCCCGTTCAAAAGCAGCGTCCCCATTTTTAACTTTCAAGGCTGCCGCACACACTTTTTGAAAAATAGCATCATCATCATACCCAATACAAGCATCACTTGCCGCTTTCCAATTCGGATAATCCCCAAACCAGCCTGTTTTTTTGATATTTTCGTAATAAAAATCTAACAAAAAAGGAGGCAAATAAGGTTCAAGAGCCGCTATTTTGAACATATTTTAAAATTTTAAAATAACTTATTAAAAATGGTTCCGACTGTTTTCAAACTCCAAATGCTATTTTTGAGTTTTCGCGCCGATTCATCCCGCAATAACACCAATAAATTATCATCAAATTGTTTTAAACCAGCTGCTGCTGTCGCATAGGCAACCGCGTGATGCCCCTGCAAACTATTAAACAACCAACCCAACAAATAGTGTCGAACATTCTGTACAGAAGGATGTGAAAAATCATTATAAAAAGTCAATTCCGTCCAACCTGCCGTATTTTTAAGGACATGACGGGCGATTTTTTGTTTCAATGGACTCGTAAATAAAGCACCAAAAGTCTCCGTATTCAAATAAATGGAACCTTTTGGAGTCATTTCAGTCAAATCAAAAGGCATTTTGGTCATATAGGCTACGCAATCCACCATTTTATCCTCTCCAAGATAAGCATTAATAATGCCCGGCTCCATCTGAACAATCACGGCTTGATACTGCATTTCCAAACTTAAATTTTTAAATAAGCGCAAATCCGTTCCCTGCGTATCACTTTTAAACCAATCTATGTACGTGATGCCAATTTCTTGCAAAATTTTATTGGGTTGAACTGCATTTAATTCGACCGATTCGACAATATCAAAAGCATTGGCAAAAGCATATTTGGCAAGTCCTTTGGTATCAGGCTTCAAAGTACTGCTACAATACGGGCTACGCGTCAAATAAAACGGTTGTTTACTTTGATGCACTTGGTCGGTTGCAATCCCATTAAAAACAAAAAGTTTTTTAAAATCACTTTTTTCTTTTTCAATGAATGCAAAATCGCGGTCATCCGCATCGAAGGCAATCCCAATACTAAATCGCGCAATATCTTTCCAAATCGGATTCAAGCCTTCTGACGCGCCAATATCCATCAAAACGGGCGGGACATCTTGAATTTCAGCTCTTTTAGCTATCAAATCAATGAAACGTTTCATATCATATTTGGTGCAATATCATCAAGGTTCAGAACCCGATGACGTTTTATTAGCGGTGTATTATAATTAATTAAAAATATTATATTTATGAAATAGCTCTTTTATTCGAGTGCCTATTAAAGGTTTATTGTTTTGAACGGTTGTTTAATCTTTATCTTTAAAAGTCAAGTACCCCATTTTTAACTGAAGATAGATGCTTAATTTATGAAAAATACTTTGTTGCCACCAATAGGTGCGCCGCATTTGATGATATACTTTTGGGAGCATTTTCGGCTCTATCGGAACGAATTGAATCGGCTCTTTTGCCAACGGCGGAGTTACATTTTGATTCGCATGAGTAGCCCCTTCACCTGCAATATGATTTGTTAATGAATGAGTTGGATATAAATTTATTTTGTCATGTAATAAGGAAACAGCATACCAACGAACTGCCCAAGAACTTACTTTCCCTGCAATCGTTTGTTGTAACATGCGTTCAAATGGATACGCACCTTCTAAGTTGAAAGTTGACATTAAATTTTTTGCTTTTAAAGCGGCATGTAAAAATACACCATCGGCGTTAAATAGTTGCCACCGATTTTGCCAAGTAGCCCATCCCCAGCAGTCGGGAATGGATGTAAAAAAGGTTGTCGCGTTATCATCGGGTTTGGCAAAAAAATTACACGCACCAATACTTAATACCTTCGACTCTTTTTCATATAATTTTAAAGCATCATTCATAAAGGATAAAAAATGAGGCGATGTAATTAAATCGTCTTCCAAAACGATAATATTGCCATGCTGATTCACCACTTGCGTCACACCTTGTATAATCGAATTATCTAAACCAATATTTATTTCTTGTTGAATCACAATTACTTTTGCAAATTTTGTAGTCCAATCACTTCGTTCTAACACCGCACGAGTATCCGCTATTTGTGCTAAAACTTCTGCGGAAGCATTTTTTTTAGCACCGTCACAAAACACGTAAAGAAGGGTTTCTTTTGCCAGCACATTATCTGCTAAATATCGAAGGGTTCGCGCCAAATGTTTGGGGCGATTATAAGCAAATAACGCAACAGGTGCCAATTTCATCAAAATAAAATAGATTTGAAATGGTTAAACAATAAGATAGAATGACGAGTTCATTTTACGGCAAAGATAATAGGAAGTTTGTTTTAGTAGCGGATTGCACTCTATTTTTTTAAATTTCGTCGAAAATATTCCTTGAAAACATTACTTTTGCCTTCATTTACGGATTGACAAAACGACTATTTATACTGTGTATGCGCCTTAAAACGTTGGAAATCAAAGGTTTCAAAAGTTTTGCTAATGAAACGGCTATTCATTTTTCGGAAAATGTGATTGGAATTGTCGGACCGAATGGGTCGGGCAAATCTAATATTGTAGATGCCATTCGCTGGGTCTTGGGCGAACAAAAAAGTGCTGAATTGCGCTTGGATAAAATGAATTCAGTCATTTTTAATGGCACCAAAAAACGAAAACCTGCCCAAGTTGCACAAGTAACGTTGACATTTGAAAATACTAAAAATATATTACCTGTTGAATATCAAAACGTTGCGATTACGCGGATGTTATACGCCAGTGGCGATTCGGAATATCGACTCAATGGCGTGAGTTGTCGTTTGAAGGATATTACCATGTTATTTGCGGACACAGGGATTGGTTCTAATTCTTACGCTATCATCGCGCTTGGGATGGTGGACGAGATTTTGAATGATAAACAAAATAGTCGCCGCATGATGTTGGAACAAGCGGCGGGTGTTGGAAAATATAAATCTCGGAAAAACGAGACCATGACCAAATTAAATGCGGCAACAGAAGATTTAAATCGGG
>JBDLWG010000557.1:0-3229 GCA_039804385.1 Bacteroidota bacterium | reverse complement strand
GTTCGCAAAGTCCCGTATTTTAGTGGGACTTTACGTAAGTGTTCGTAAAGTGTTCGTAAAGTCCCGAGACTTTGCGAACACTTACGTAAAGTCCTCTATTTTAGCGGGACTTTACGTAAGTGTTCGTAAAGTCCCGAGACTTTGCGAACACTTACGTAAAGTCCTAAATTTTGAAGAGCCTTGTGCCATCATTGCACAAGGCTCTTTTCATAAAATTTTTAAGGTATTGAATATTATTCCAATGTCAATTTACTGGGTTGAAAAAGCGGTTCCTTTCCCAAAAATTGTGCTTCTACCGCAGCTTGAATCGCTAAATGGCGTTTTTCCATCCGATAGGTTTCATGAAAATCTTCAAAATCCTTTTTGTTATTAAATAAATTGATTACATAATTATAGGCTTCTTGTTGAATGAGTTCTTGTTCTGCCTCTTTTTCAGTCAATAATGCGTATTGTTTGTAAATATTATAAGAGCTAAACCGATAATCCTCATAACTATCTCGTTTAAAATGATGAATCGGATTGTGGTGAATGTAGCAAATAAGGTTTTTAAAATAGCCCTCATCCAGCACTTCAATACGTCCGAAGCGACTGCGAAATAAACTACCTTTTTGTTGTTTTCGACGATTAAAGGATTGAGTATAACTACTCAAAACGTTGCTTACCGTTTTACTCAAAAAAAGGTCTGGATTTTTCACATCAGGAATCATGGATTCATCGGCTGTTTTCACGCACAAATGTAGGTGATTGGGCATCAAACAATAGGCGTATGTTGTAAACAGTGGATGCGTTAATCGTTTCCAACAATTTAAAAAATGATAATAGTTCTCTGGTTTCAAGAATAAATTACTATCTTGAACAGCGTGTGTGAACAGATGATAGGTTCTGTTCGGTTGAAGCGGCGTTTTTAAGCTACTCATAGTTATAGGGAATGTTTGTTTTATGAAAAAAAAAATTTCGGGCAAACCTACTATTTTCGTGGTAAAAACAAAAATAATTTGCATTTTTTTGTTAAAATAATTGACTCATTTTTAGGGACTTTACGTAAGTGTTCGTAAAGTCCCCCATTTTTATAGGACTTTGCGAACACTTACGTAAAGTCCCTACCTATCAATTACTGATACTTGCGTTTTAAAAACCATGTATTATCATTCAACGTAAATCCTACCGTTATGCGAACGGATTCTTCTGCCAAAGTCGAATTATACAATTTGCCATATTCCAATGCCAAGTGCATGTAAGACGTTTGTTC
This sequence comes from Bacteroidota bacterium, assembly GCA_039804385.1. Taxonomy (GTDB): domain Bacteria; phylum Bacteroidota; class Bacteroidia; order Chitinophagales; family Saprospiraceae; genus JAAFJT01. The sequence continues at coordinate 1,980 of JBDLWG010000557.1, read as the reverse complement.
ACGCGGCATGATGATTGGGAAACCCATGCCTGCGGTTACGGCGTACTGTTTCAACTGTTCGCCACCCAATTTGCGCGGGTCTGTCCCTGTGGAAAAACCCAATCTATATCGGATTCTTTTGCGATAGGATTTGTACGAAGCCGCATCTTGAATGTATTCTAAACCTGCTGCAAATTTATACGTGTCATATAAAACATCTGATTTTGCAGCATTTTTATACGCACTCCAATCCGATGCACTATAATCCGCGCCTAAACGAAATAATCCTGCTTTTTCATACATGAATCCGATATTATATTCTGTCGGCATCCGTCCTTTTCCTTCAATATCCGCGACGTAACGCAACGTATCGGTTACGGTGTAACTGCGGCGGCGATAAAATTGAGTTGCGGTTGTTGTAAAATCAAAACCAGGTTGCACAGACGCTCCTAAAACCAAATGCCGCTTTTGGCGAATCTCGGGTGCTTTATCCAAAATGATGTCGTATTGCACACCTAATTGTCCAAAAACGCCGCGTACAGCATATTCATCACTCAATAAATTGGGAGTCGCATAAGGAAGATTTGTAAATTGTATCTGCCTGTCTAAGTTCATTTTACCGAAAAGGTAGCCTGCAGACGCGCCCAATGCAAAACCTTTATACGCCAATCCCGTAGCAAAAGCGGCTTTATACGTCCCGCCACTGCCTAAGTGAAAAGTGGTAATCGAAACACTATCCTGCGGTTGTAGTTTGGTCTCAACTGACACATTATAACCCACCGAATTATAAGGCAAAAGTTGGAAACCCATGCCCCAACTCAATGGGTTTTCTTTTTTATCCAATACCTCATTGATAGGGTTGCGCGTGTGAAAACCAAGTGCGAGGTACGCCAAATTGCCACTCCAACTGCTTGATGTCGTGTTTCGACCTGTTAATATCGTGTTTTTGCCGTAAAACGCCGCTTCATAAGTGGCTTGACGGAGAAAACCGAAAGACGCAGGATTTTGAAAATTCAACAAGTCGCCATCCCGAAAACCTGCTGAAATGCCGCCCATACTTTGCATCGCCGTCAATGTCGTAGGCGCGTAATTGCCGAAACCCAACCGCGAAAAGGGGCTATTTTCTTTAGGTTGATTATTTTTAAAATCATTGTCAATCACTTGCGCCACTAATACAACAGGTAGGGCGACAACGCTGATGGAAAAAAGGGCGGTGATGAGCCGTTGTTTGATATTCATCTAATATGGAGTTGCTTTACAATAGATTGTTATAAATTAAAATTTGGTTTAAACCAATTAAAACAATATTTTGTTCGTAAACGGTTTTTCTTTCGAGGGTTTTTTGGTGTAAAAACGCGCCATCACCGCCCGTAAAAAGAGTGGTTAATGCGCCCAATTGTTTGCGATAGCGTCGAATCATGCCATCTGCCTCTGCGATTAAACCATAACTGGCTCCTGTACGCAAGGCATTTTCAGTATCAATACCGATTAAATCCATTGGCAAATCGCTTATCGGCGGTGCAATTAAAGGCAATTTTGCCGTAAAATGGTGCATCGCTTGCAACCGCATCCGCAAACCGGGACTGATATTACCCCCAAAATAATGTCCTTTTGCCGAAATCCAATCATACGTAACGCACGTACCTGCATCAATGACCAAAACATTTTGTTTTGGAAACAAAAAATGCGCACCTATCACTGCTGCCAAACGGTCTTTACCGAGTGTTTGCGGGGTTTTATACCGATTTTGAATCGGAATCGGGGTATCCTGTTGCAAAGCAATGATTGGAAACGCGTTTTTAAATGCTTCCTTGATAGCTTCGACAACGCTTTCCTCGGTTCGACTCGTGGAGGTTAAAATCGCTTGTTGAATGGGCTGTGGCGCGTTAGCGACAGCTTCCAACAAGGATTCTAACGATTGTTGCGGCACAATCGCTTGCTGAACCAAGTCATTTTGGTCAAAAAAAGCGATTTTAGTCCGCGTATTGCCCATGTCAATCC
>JBDLWG010000556.1:0-3916 GCA_039804385.1 Bacteroidota bacterium | reverse complement strand
TTTTTCAAGGAATAAAGGTTGCATTTTCGTCCTTCATTCCTAAAAAATTCCTTTCTTCCTAATTCAAATCATCTATCTCGCGCATCAAACGCGCCGTTTCCGCGAGCGCGACAATGATTTTCTGATAATGCAGGATGTCATCAAAATCTAAAATCCTTTCTTTTCTATCTTTCAACCATTTTTGCGCAGGTTGGTAGCCGCCGATATAAAATGTCCATGCGACCGCAGGAACGTTTGCAAAATTATTGATTTGAATAAGCTAAAAACCATATCATTTAGTTAACTTCGCGCCTCAAATCAAAAATTGGAATATGTTGATTACCGACCCAGCTTATTTTTTGCCCGAAGTGCTTGCCACTCAATTATTAAGTACTGCTCAAAATGGTGCCAATCGCCCTTTATTTATCAGAGGCATAGATGATTATACATTTGCAGAAAATGATTATGTTCTGAAATATCGGGGCGCGGAGCGCATGAATGAAAAAGCCAGTGCACGAGAATTAATCGCTGCTTTCATTGCTATGACTTTGGGGATTCATACGCCTACACCTGTTAAAATTTTAGTAACGGATGATTTTTTAAAAACGGTATCAAGACATTCCGATTTCAAACAAATTCAAAAAAGTATCGGTTTTAATTTCGGAAGTCTTAAAATGACTCCTAATAATACGATTGTACAAAATCAATCGTTGAATTTAGAACAATTACATCAAGCACTTCAAATTTTTGTTTATGATTTATGGATTCAGAATGGTGATAGACGATTTGAAAAGCCAAATATGTTTGTCAATCAAGGAAATATCTATATCATTGACCATGAATTAGGTTTTGGGTTTTTAGATATGTTTTCTTGGTTACGGAACCCGACTCCTTATAAACTTAGCGAGTTAGACGCGGCGGCAGCGAAAAATCATTTTTTTCATGCAACTTTAAAACAAAATAATACACTTCTAAAATTAGAACCTATTTTTCAAAAATATGCTTTATTAGATGACTTTTTTTGGCATCAAGTTCGTACCTTTGTACCTACGGAGTGGCAAAAAGAAAATGAAATCGGCGATATACAAGCGCATTTTAATACAATCCACCTTAATTCTGAAACTTTCAAAGAAGAGATATGGACAAAATTGCTAAAGTAACTTACGAATATCAATTGCTCCGTTATCGGCATGATGTCGCTTCAGGAGAATTCGTCAATATTGGATTGGTCTATTTTGACCCGCAAACAGGCTTTTTACGCACCCGAATGACGGAAAAAAAAAGTCGTTTATCGCATTTTTATGGGCAAATATCGGGCGATTTTTTGCTCAAAAGTTTGAAGGCATTGCAGTGTGCATTTTCAGATTTAGGCAAAAAAATAATAGATAAACAATTGATTTTCAATTATATTGAACATCTGACGGCAAGCGTTTTGCCCGCAGATGACAATACGTTATTTTTTTCCGAACCTTTTAATGGTTTTCATTTCGACCATCAAAAAGCATTTGAATCGCTCTATGAGCGGCTCATCGGGCAATATTCCAAAGAAACGACGGAACCTCGACATGATGATCATTATGCTTGGACGAAAGTTTATAAACAATATTTTGATGAACAAAAAATAACAAAATGTTTAAAATTGCATCAGATTAAAACGCAATGTGATGTGATTGATTTTGACCATTCTGTAAAAAATGGTATTTGGCATTGTGTACAACCGCTTTCGTTCGATTTGAAAAAAAAACAAGATATTAAAGATAAAATTTATCGGTGGTCGGGTTTAGTCAACGAATTGCAAACGGTTGAGGAAACACATCACATTTATTTGATGTTGTTAATGCCATCCGACGAACAATTATGCAACTTGATCCAACAAAAATTAACCATCAAACAATCCAATTTGGAAGTGACCGTTGTTACAGAACAAGATGCGGGGGATTGTGCCTATAAACTTAAAAAAAAGCTTTCCTATTTATAAAATATTGCTTATCAACACTTAACAGGTTTTACAAACCTGTTAAGTGTTGATAAGCTTCCTAATTCAAATCATCTATCTCGCGCATCAAACGCGCCGTTTCCGCGAGCGCGACAATGATTTTCTGATAATGCAGAATATCATCAAAATCCAAAATCCTTTCTTTTCTATCTTTCAACCATTTTTGCGCAGGTTGGTAGCCGCCGATGTAAAACGTCCATGCGACCGCAGGAACGTTTGCAAAATATTGATTTTCATTGATATACACATTTAAAAAAGTCGTATCAACGTCGTCGAGGTTGGAAACCTCGACGACGTTTGCGGCGGGGACAGCGCGGATTTTTTCGACTTGATTATTGCCATCTATCGGATATTCGGTGATGTAATCTTCGAGGATTTCGCTTTCCAACAAATGAATTTGTCGCAATTGCCCGCCGAATGCTACCTTTTGCCAAAACGTTTCCACATCATTCGGATACGGAACACGCGGAAAATCGATTTTCAAAAACGCTTGATACGTCGCCCGATACGTCGGGCAATGCAGCACCGCATAAATGTAATCCAAAATATCAATTGGTGAAAACGTTGTTTTGCCCTTTTCTTTTTCGTTTACAAACTTTAAACCCAATTTTATTGCGAGCGTTTCTACGATGACAAGGTTTAAATTGGGCGTTCTCGCGTCCGTTGCGCCGAGTGCGAGTTGTCCTTTGGTTTTGGTTTCGGGATAGCGGTAAAGTGGGCAAATATTATTGACTTCTTTAATACTCAGTGCGTGATGTTGCAGTATTCGGTTAAAAACGAAAATATCAGCGAAATCTCGTTCACCTTCTATTCTTCTTGTCATTGCAATCCCAATATTATCCCCCGTTAAAAAATGTTGCATTATTTGGCTCACAGGCCAACCTATAAAACCTTTTGATTTGCCTGTATAATATGTCCACCGAATATCAAAAGGACGATAGGCTGCTTGAACAAATAAGGAATCTTTTAAACCAAAAACCATAACATTGTCTTTACAAAATTCAACTTTTCCATCTCTACTATCCCAACTAATTTTATTATATTTTCGCTTGATTTCTTCACAGGAAAGGTCATAAATACTCTTCACAACTTCTTTTATAGCTGATTTAGAAAATTTAAAAGCAATTTCATCTCTTTTACTAACCATTCCTGTTCCGTTTAGTATAAACAATTCATTTACACTAAATCCTTGATTATAAATCTTTTCGGTATTAAAATCTTGCGGTGCTGCAAAATAATACATCGGTGGTTTATTCGGAATCTCTTGATACGGCACCGTTTTGAGCGAATGGTTCAACAAAAAGTTATATTTATCGTCTCGTTTGCCATACAAATCATAATGAAACACTTTTCCAAGTTCATTTTCCTTCTTTTTGCCCGTTTTGACAAACAAATTAATGCTCACGCCTTGCATAATATCAAACACATTTTGGTCAACCGAACCATCAAGAGCCGTTTCTTTCTTTTTGCTATTGCCATGTAAATCAATGGTATATATTTTATCAAATGTTTTAATAAGATTCCAACGCATCCCGCGAAACGTCGGATTATCCAAAAAACCATGTGGATTGATAAATGCCAAAACACCTTCGCCATTTTTCTCAATCAAATGTTGCCCAAATCGAATGAATTTCACATAATCATCATTAATCCATTTGGGATTGCGCTCCTTCAACTTTTCCTTGCCTTCGGGTTCCTTTTTATAATCCTCCATCAAAGCGGAAATCCATTCGCCTTTATTGGAACTTTCACCCGAATACGGCGGATTCCCCATCACGACCATCACAGGCGAATCGCGTTTGAGATGATTTGCCTCATTCGCTTCGGTACTGAGCCAATTCGCAAACAAAGTCCCCGTATCAGGATGATGTTCTTCCAAACTATTCGTCAAATAAATGCCCAAACGTTGTTGTTTCGTCGGTTTGAACCCCGTTTCGGTCA
>JBDLWG010000555.1:0-3481 GCA_039804385.1 Bacteroidota bacterium | reverse complement strand
TACGCACCTTCCAATCGGATTGTCCATCGTTTTGCTACAAATGTTGCGGTGCGACGCACCTTTTTTATTTTGCAAAATCCTTTGAATGCTAATAATCATTCTGTGGGTACTGGATAGGGTTTGAAACCTTGCCGACGTTAGCGATATTTTCATCATAAAATTTTATTGCTTTCAACAAAAGAATGAGTTATTCAATAGGTTCTTGTTTGGTTTTGAGGTTGTACCAATCCACTTCTCGGGAAAGATACATCACCGCAGCCAATACAACAAACAAACCAACGCTGCCCATCAACAACGATTGTTCTTCCATCCGAACCACCACGAAAACAAACACATATAAACCAGCTAAGATACTTGTAACGCCCATCGCGTATTTTTTATCTTTGAAAATGCCCATCGTATAGAAACCAATCAAGCCAACCGTCATCAAGGCTGCCACGAAATAGGCAATATCAAAGTTCAAATGTTCCGAAAAGGACAGCAACAAACTGTAAAAAATACACATCGCTAAACCAATCAAAATGTATTGAAATGGGTGCACTTTTTTGCGATTTAGCACTTCCATAAAGAAAAATACCATGAACGTCAAGGCGATTAACAAAAAGGAATACTTTATCGTGCGCTCAATTTTCGCATAATGGTCATTGGACAACATCAAATTAACCCCAAATGCAGACGATTCTAAGACAGGATGACTACCATGTTTCCACATTTGCGGATATTGCCGATTCAAATTCGACACTTTCCAATCGGCTGTAAAACCTTCTTTCGTAACGCGCCGTATGGCAGGCAAATACGCTCCTGTAAAACTGGGAGTTGTCCATTTGGAAGTCATTTTCACCTTCGTTTCGGCTCCAACAGGCACAAAATAGAGTTTGGCAGTCCCTTTTAACTCCAAATCAAATTCAAAAGTATAATTCGTTTGCGCATTGGCAGACACCGCAACTGGTACGTGAACGCCCGTGTTAACCATCCAATTGGCCCCAACGCCAGAGCCAAATTCGGTTTCAACCTGATTCCATTTGAGTTTGATACGTTCCTCAATCCCGCGCAAATCGCTGATGCCCATGCCTAAAACGCACTTGTCCCAGACAATATCACTGGCAGGAATATTCAAACTATTGAATTTTTTCAAGTCAAATTCGCCCGAAAATTTATTTTTTGAATTGTAAACAACGACTTCATACACGCGACGGTGCAATTTTTCGGGCAAAATCGTTCCATTTACATTCAATGTCGCGGGCAAAACATGGGCATAAACCAATTTCCGAACCGATTTACCATTTTCATCCTCATTGATGTAATACGGAACGGACAAAATCGGTCCTGTAACGGTTTGTTCTAAACCCCAATTGACACTCATTTCTGCCGCCGCAGTGCGCTGCCGCATAGAACGTTCTGAAAGGAGTGCCGAAATCATTTGAATAGGGATTTGCATCACGATTACCAAAAACAAGATGATAGCAGCTTTGAAAAAAGAACTGTAACGCTCCCAAACGGAAGGGCGGTGATTGGAAGGTTGCGCAGCATTAAAACGTTCTAACATAATTGTAGTATTGAATTTATATAACTTAAAAAATAAGCATGTGATTAAAATTGATTTACAAAAAAGAACTTTGATTTACAAAGTACAATAAGGAGACGGTATGTTTAAAAAGCGTCACCAAAGAACTTTGATTTACAAAGTGTTTTTTGTAAAAAAAAAGCGACCCATTTTTGTACGCTTTTTTTCACTATTTTTAGGATTTGGGAGCGTCATCCTGTCTTCCAAAATGCCATAAGGCTTCCAATGCATCTAAATGAGCTGCAAACGCCGTTTTGCCTGATTCGGTAGCCCAATACATTGTTTGCGGTTTTCGACCTACAAATTGTTTGCTAAATTCAATATAACTTTCAGATTCTAAGGACTTTAAATGTGTTGCCAAATTGCCATCTGATAACGATAGCAACTCTTTTAAAAGCGTAAATTCAAGGCGTTCATGCACCATCAGCAACGACATGATGCCCAATCGAACGCGGTTATCAAATGCTTTATTTAATTTTTCAATAATGTGTTTCATTGTACACGGACTTGCGATTTGAGGTGAAAAAATTATTTTTTATCATACTTCAAATACATTAAAGTACCATATATAATATGCAGGATGCCAAAGCCTAATGACCAAAATTCTAATCCATAGCCCAATGAAAAAGCACAAATCAAGCCTAATGCAATTTCAGATAATCCTAAATAAAACACGGTTTCCAACGTGTATTTGGAGCCATTGACTAAGGCTAATCCATAAAAAATAAGGGTTGCAGGAGCGACAAAACCAACATAGCCATAGGACATTAAGGCAAGGCAAAAAATACCGCCCGTAGCCAATGGAATCGCAATATTGACGGTCAAACGCAAGGTTGTTCTGTCAAACATACTGTGTTGATTTCTAACCGCTTTTCGATACGTAAAGTAAAAAGCGGTCAAAAAAGTGAAAATAATCGTCAAAATAGCGTCTAACAAGAAAAAAGTCATGTAATCCATGCCCCATTTGGGTTGTTCGACCACTTTTTGAAAATAAGCGGGTGATACCGCTTCAAATGGGTAAATGTCCAAATAGAAGTAGGCGGCACTTGCGCCCAACAAAGCGCACACGCCCGCACCTACGCCTGAAAGTCCACTCAAGGAGATGAATCGCGTAGAACGCTCCATCATAGAGCGAATTTCTTTAATGTCTTGTAACGGATTATAGGCGTTCTCCATATTTTTAGGATGATGATAGAATACGTTTTAAATTTAATTTGAATCCAAAAAAGCACTTTGTCGCGCAAAGTTAGGGCTTTTTAGAAGAATGGAGTTGAAAATTTAAAAAATAAATAAAAAATGCTAACAAAATAATTGCTTTTCTGAATGGATTATCCGTACTTTATCCCGTAAAATTGGTAGCAACTAAATGAGATGCGTTACACATACTTTTTTAACAAACAAGGTCTTACTATGAATCTATGCACTTATGCGATGGTGGTTTGATTCATCGAAAGCCATTTAAATAACATCCTATATGAGATTTACTACATTTACAAATGATTTAAAAAAAACAACTTTGTTATTATTGCCTATTTTAATGATGTCCAATAATGCTATTACGGCACAATGTAATGGGTTTATCATTGAAAATCAAACGGTTGGCAATACACACTTTTTACGTTCTACGAATCAAACGTTAGTGGTACGCGGCAATTATGTGTATAGTATGGAATTGCTGACCAATGATAAGGGCATTTTTGCGCGGATGGTGTCTCGCAATGGGGTCGAATTTAATCAAGACGATGAAGTTATTTTTGTGGATGCTACTAATACGCGTAAAACCTATCGTTTTGTGGGCATGAGCGAGACGGTCAACGCGCTCGAAAAAGTTTCTCAAAATCGATTGCAATTAGATTTGCCTGCATTAGAATGGCTTAGTAATCAATTGATTACGACGATTTACATCAAAAGTAATGC
>JBDLWG010000554.1:0-3819 GCA_039804385.1 Bacteroidota bacterium | reverse complement strand
GAACAAGGGAATTTTTGTAAAAAAAGATGAGTGGTCTTGTTAAAAACTAAATGTGTCCTTAATGCCCCCTTTTTCCTTCATTCTTGATTCAAATTTGTATCTTTGTGCAAGATTTTAGTTTGAAATCATTGGTGGATAGCGCGTAATTGGCTCAAAACTTGCAAGGACTCAGAAACATTTCCCGATACCATGCGTTATTAATATTGGAAATACGTTGTTAGCAAAGTTATCCGAAATCATTGAAAAATATGTAAATAACTTGTTTTAGAACGATTTAAGGAAAAAAAAATCTGTTAAAGTTATCAGAAAAAGGTTCAAAAATTTTGAAATGATTCCTTTTTATTGTTATTTTACGGTTTAAAAAAAAACTACTGGTGTCGTAACTGGAAATCATAATACCTATGATGTATTTATTGAATAGCCCCGCTCGATATATAAAGACAAACAAAAAAAGCATTTTAAGCACTATCGTTACTTCCGCGCTTACTGCTGGATTGGTTTCAATAGGTTTTCAATACAAACAACGCCATATTGAGGCTGTTGAACGCGATGACCACAATGCCCGCTTTGCTGGCATGACTGACCTGATGCTATCAGGAAGGGTTCAACGCAGTTTTGTGAGTTCCGCACCAACTAATTTTATTGCCGCCGCCGCCTCTATTACGCCTTCGGTCGTGAATATAAAGGCGTTGAATGGGGCAGATGAGTCGCTTTGGAATCCTGGTGAAGGCAATTTAGGCACTTCTTCGGGTTCTGGCGTGATTATTTCGACCGATGGTTACGTGATTACGAATAATCATGTCGTGGAAGGTTCGACGGATATTGAAGTGGCGTTGAGCGATAAACGCACTTTTGATGCTAAATTGGTCGGCGCAGACCCAAGTACGGATCTTGCACTGTTGAAAATCGACATCAATCGGGCAACGCCTGTGCGTTTTGGCAATTCGGATTCGATTCGGGTTGGGGAATGGGTGTTGGCGGTTGGCAATCCGTTCAACTTGGAATCGACGGTGACGGCGGGTATCGTGAGTGCTAAAGGGCGGAGTATCAACATTTTAGAAGATAAATATTCGATTGAATCGTTTATACAAACGGATGCGGCAGTGAATCCCGGTAATTCAGGAGGTGCATTAGTGAATACGAATGGCGAATTAGTGGGCATTAATACGGCGATTATTACCAAATCAGGGCGTTATGAAGGGTATTCTTTTGCGATTCCTGTCAATTTGGTGATGAAAATTGTCCGCGATTTGAAAACGTATGGAGTCGTTCAACGCGGATTTTTAGGTGTAAGTGTTGAAGATTTGTCGCCTGAACGCGCTAAACAAGTCAATTTAGACCCGATGAGTGGCGTTTACATCAGCAAAGTGAATCCGAGTAGTGCAGCAGAAGATGGCGGCATTCGGGAAGGCGATGTCGTGATTTCGGTCAACAACATGAATGTGCGCAATAAACCCGAATTGTTGGAAATGGTCGCAAGACATCGACCTGGCGATAAAATTGCATTGGAATACATTCGACTCGGCAAGAAAGGCAAAACGAATGTAACGTTGAAAAATAAGAATAATACGACGGCTTTGACTGAATTAGAACCCGTTTCACCGCTACCAGAACGATTGGGTTTTGCGAAATTGCAAACCTTGAACGCGTTGGAAATCAAGAAGTTAGGTGCCAAAGGGGTGCGCGTTTTGACGATTGGGAAAGGCAGTAAAATCGCTCGCTTGAATATGGAAGAAGGTTTCGTGATGACGCATATCAACGATATAAAAATAGAAAGTGTGGAACAATTTATCAAAGCGTTGGAAAAAGCGCGTCCACAAGAAAAAATTACGATTGAAGGGGTTTATGAAAATTTCCCTGACCCTTATTTTTTCACCTTTACGAAATAAATGATTTAATTTGTTCCTAAATTGCACGAATTTTCCCGATACTTGGTGGAAATTCGTGCATTTTGTTTTATAAACTATTGATTTAAAATCAATTACATCTAAAAATTGACATGCGTATTATAAGTGGAAAGTTTAAAGGTCGTCGTTTTCATCCGCCCGCAGATAATTGGCCCACTCGTCCAACGACGGATTTTGCCAAAGAAGGATTGTTTAATATTTTAAATAATCAATTTGATTTTGAGGATTTGAAAGTCTTAGATTTGTTTGGCGGGACGGGCAATCATACGTATGAGTTCATTTCGCGGGGCAGTACGGACGTGACGTATGTGGATAAACACACGCCTGCGGTTGATTTTGTGCGCAAAACAGCGCAATTGTTGAAAATTGAGGCGCAATTGCGGATTATTCCGTCTGATGTGTTTCGATTTATAGAAAAAACAAGTGAAAAATATGATTATATCTTTGCGGGTCCGCCTTATGGATTAGGCACTTTGGACACGATTCCCGATAAAATATTTGAACATGGGTTATTAAAACCCGAAGGTTGGTTCGTTTTAGAACACAATCCGCACCATGATTTCACGAAACATCCGCATTTTCAGATGGCGCGGAATTATGGTAAAACAATATTTAGCATTTTTTATGTCAGTGCAAACACATAGGACGCATAGGAAGACATAGTTTACATAGAGATTGCCTCTATGTGAACTATGTCTTCCTATGTGTCCTATGTGTTAAAAAAATACTTCTATATGCAATTACAAGATACGTTTAAAACAATTCTCTCGAATGTCGGCATTAGCGCGTTGAATCAAATTCAAAAAGATGCTTATACCGCTATCCTGCAAGAACCCGAAGTTTTGCTATTAGCCCCCACAGGTTCGGGCAAAACGCTTGCTTTTCTCCTCCCAATTGTTGCCCAATTAAAAACGGATGAAAAAAAAGTACAATGTTTGATTTTAACGCCTTCCCGCGAATTGGCGATTCAAATTGAGCAAGTTTGGAAAAAAATGGCAACAGGATTTAAAGTCAATGCCTGTTATGGCGGACATAGCGTGATGGTGGAAATGCAAAATTTGAGTGAACCACCTGCTTTGTTGATTGGTACACCTGGACGGATTGCAGACCACATTACGCGCCGAAGTTTCGATTTGTCAGGGATTTACATATTTGTTTTAGACGAATTTGATAAATCATTGGCATTGGGTTTCCATGACCAAATGTCGTTTATTACCCAACATTTAAAAAAAATTAAAACAAAAGTATTGGTTTCGGCAACGGATTCGCTCCGAATCCCTGATTTTGTCAAAATTCAAAAACCGTATGTCCTGCATTTCACGAAAGGGGAGGAGGAAGCACCTGCGTTAAAATTACATACGATTTTTTCGGAAACGAAAGATAAAATTGAATGTTTATTTAATTTGTTATGTGAATTGGGTGCGCAATCTTCGATTATTTTTTGCAATCATCGGGATGCGGTGGAACGGACGAGTCAATTATTATGGGAACATGGTATTGAAAATGCTTTTTTTCATGGCGGCATGGAACAAATCGACCGCGAAAAAACATTGATTCAATTTCGGAATGGTAGTACGCGTTTTTTAATTGCCTCTGATTTGGCAGCAAGGGGCTTGGATGTTGCTGATATTCAAAATATTATACATTATCATTTGCCACATAAAGAAGAAGATTTTATTCACCGCAATGGTCGTACGGCGCGGATGGATGCGACTGGTAATGCGTATATTATTTTGCATCAAGACGAAAAAATACCCAATTATTTGGCAAAATTGCCCGAAAAAATGGTTTTAAAAACCAATCAAACCTTGCCTGCCCGTTCCGAATGGACGACTCTATACATTAGTGGCGGCAAAAAAGATAAATTGAGTAAAGGCGATATTGTTGGATTTTTAGCCAAAATCGGCGGTTT
>JBDLWG010000553.1:0-11339 GCA_039804385.1 Bacteroidota bacterium | reverse complement strand
TGGATTATCGAATTTTCAAAGTTATGATTGTCAAAACGACTAACAAGATACTTACAATCCAAAAACGCATGACAATCTTTGCTTCATGGATGCCTTTTTTCTGATAATGATGGTGCAAAGGCGACATTAAAAAGATACGCCTGCCTTCTCCATATTTATTTTTGGTATATTTAAAATAACTCACTTGTATCATCACCGACAAGTTTTCAGCTAAGAAAACACCACATAAAATGGGTATTAACAACTCTTTACGGATTAAGATTGCCATTACTGCGATGATACTGCCCAAGGTCAAACTGCCCGTATCGCCCATAAAGACTTGTGCAGGAAACGCATTGTACCATAAAAATCCAAGACAGGCGGCTAAAAAACACGCCGCAAAAATCACTAATTCCCCCGATTCAGGTAAATATAAAATATTTAAATAATCCGACCAAAGTGAATTACCTGTCGCATACGCCAAAATCCCTAAACCCGTCCCAATGACCGCCGAAACACCTGTTGCCAAACCATCTACACCATCCGTTAGATTCGCCGCATTGGAAACCGCCGTCACAATCAAGATGACAAATGGCACAAAAAGCAGCCAAACCCAGTTCACAGGGTCATTTGTAAACGGCGAAAGGACTTTGCTATAATCCATTTCATTATCTTTCATAAATGGAATATTGGTCAACGGAGCTTTCACATGCACCATTTCCTTCAATTGTCCATTCCGCGTAATGTCAGGAACATAGACCGTTTTCACGACTTCATATTTATTGAGGGCAGCCGTTTCGGGATCCATGCGCACGACGATTTCTCGACTCTGTAACATGACAATTCCGACGACTAAACCCAATAAAACTTGCCCTAAAATCTTGAATTTGCCGGGTAAACCTTTCTTATCATGTTTAAAAACCTTGATATAATCATCCACAAACCCGATAATGCCCATCCAAGTCGTTGCCAAAAGCATCAACAAGATATACACGTTATCCAATTTGCAAAATAACAAGGTCGGAATCACAATAGACATGATAATCATAATCCCGCCCATCGTCGGTGTGCCTTCTTTTTGTTTCTGTCCCGCCAAGCCTAAATCGCGCACCGTCTCGCCAATTTGCAAATTGCGCAAAAAGCGAACAATCCGAGTTCCGAAAATGAGCGAGATGACCAACGATAAAATGATTGCGGCACCTGCTCGAAACGAGATGTATGAAAATAATCGCGCTCCAGGCAAGTGATAATTTTTCTCCAAATAGTCAAAAAGGTGGTATAACATAATGATAGCCGCTTTTAAAACGATATAAAAATTTATTTTTTGATGTTGAAATAAAATTTTATACTAATTTATAATTTTGAGTGAATGAGTATCTTTGATAGATGGTTTGAATTAGGATTTTTAGGATGACAGGATTTTAGGGTTCTTTGACGATTTTGGTGTGGATGGATGGATGTACGGATTTCACGGATTTCACGGATTTTTACGGATTTTTTTTTGGAATCCCAATCCGTAAAAAATCCCTAAAAATCCGTGAAATCCGTGAAATCCGTACATCAATCAACCTTAACCACCCAATTTGCCAAAATCTTATCATCCTAAAAATCCTAATTCAAGCCTGTAAGGGATGTTTCCAATATTTGTTTATCATCAAAAGGGTGTTTTACGCCCTTGATGTCTTGATATTTTTCATGTCCTTTGCCCGCGACCAGAATAATATCACCTTTCCGCGCCTGTTCGCAAGCCATTTCAATCGCTTTTTGGCGATTTTCAACCCTAAATGTCCTACTTTTCGCATCCTCTGGCACGCCTAATTCGATTTGTTCAATAATTTGAATCGGGTCTTCGGAACGCGGATTATCGGAGGTGATGATGAAAATATCACTTTTCATTGCCCCGATTTTGCCCATTGAAACCCGTTTTTTAGGGTCTCTATCGCCGCCACAACCCGCAACCGTGATAATGCGTTGTCCTTTTTTGCGCAATTGATGGATGGTTTGCAACACTTTTTCCAACGCATCAGGCGTATGTGCGTAATCTACAATGCCCAAAATGCCTACATTGGGGTCGAAAATATAGTCAAAACGACCTTCTGCTGCTGTCAAACCACTCAAATGAGTCAAAACCGTTGCTTTTTCCGCGCCCAACAAAACCGCCGTCGCGTAACAAGCTAAGGTATTATATGCATTAAATTCGCCAATCAATCGCCCGTAGTAATCATATCCATCCAAATTTAAATGCAACCCTGTCAACGCATTATCAATAATTTTAGCTTTGAAAAGGGTCATTTTTTTCAAGCTGTACCGATACGTTGCTGCTTTCGTATTTTGCACCATCACATTTCCATTTCTATCATCCGCATTGGTCAATGCAAACGATTTCAAACGAGGCAAACCATCAAAAAATTTCTTTTTTGCCTTGATATATTCATCAAAAGTCTTATGATAATCCAAATGATCGTGCGTAATATTCGTGAAAACGCCCCCCACAAAGTGCAATCCCGCAATCCTATCTTGGTGAATCGCATGAGAGCTGACTTCCATAAACGCATACGTCACACCTTCTTGAACCATTTTTTGAAACAAATGATTGAGCGCAATTGGGTCAGGAGTCGTGTGGGTAGAAGGCAGGATTTTACCTGCAATCCGATATTCGACGGTGCTGATGAGTCCACATTTGTAACCCATACTTGTAAATAAATCATATAATAAAGTTGCCGTAGTGGTTTTGCCATTCGTGCCTGTGATGCCCACTAATTGCAAGTCATTCGTCGGAAAATCGTAAAAAGCGGCTGCGATTGCTGCCAACGTTTTACCCGAATTTTCGACTTGTACGAAAGTAACGTGCTGCAAATCTTGCGCTGATGACGGCAAGGTCTCGCAAACAATGGCAATTGCCCCTTTTTCGATGGCTTTTTCGATGTAATCATGTCCATCGACCTGCGTACCGCGCACCGCCACAAACAAAGTAGCGGTTGCCACTTGCCGCGAATCGAAGGCGATTTTATCAATTTGCACCAATTCATCCCCTACAATAGAGCGAATTGATATATTTTTTAATATAAAATGGAGCGTTTTCACGATTTTTTATAATTAATTGATTATTAGTTAGTTATTCTAATTTAATCGTCACCGTTTGTCCTGCGGCACTTACGCCCGCACTCGGCACTTGCGACGCAACCTTGCCATACCCAATAAATACGACTCGAATCCCTCTATTTTCCAAATTATAAAGGGCATCTTTCAAACCCATTCCAAGCACATTAGGTACAACATCTTTGCGCATACCTTGACGCGCCAAGAGTTGCAACGTATCGGATTTAGGTTTTAAATACATCCAATAATCATCTTTTTTGTTATTACTTAAATGCTTGATATTCAATTGTTTCAACACTTTTTCCATATCATTTTTCAAACCCACATCATCAGGCAATTGTCGTTCTGCCAAGATTGGTTTTCCCTTCAAATTAACAGGTTCGCTCAATTGCACATGCGTTGAGGCAATCCTATCCGCAATCTCTCTGAAAACGGGACCCGCCACTGCACCTCCATAAAATCCATTCTGAGTCGGCTTGCTAATCACCACAATACACGAAAAAACAGGCTTTTCCGCAGGAAAATAACCCGCAAAAGAGGCTTGATAACCGCCAATACTATTATTCGCGCCGCCATAATTCAATTGTGCCGTCCCTGTTTTACCAGCAAAACGATATTTATCCGTTTTCAAATGCGCCGCCGTCCCAAACTCAACCACACTTTCCAATAATTTTTTCGCTTGGTCAATCGTCGCAGCTTTGGCAATACTTTCCCGCAAAATCGTTGGTTTATACGCCGTGACCGTATGATTGAAACGCTGCGTCTCGCTGACCAAATACGGTTTCATCATTTTGCCGCCATTAGCAACCGCATTATAAAAAGTTAACAATTGTAAAGGCGTAATTTGCAATTCATAACCAATAGACATCCAAGGCAAGGTGACACCACTCCAAGCCCCATCTTTGGGGTCTTTGATTTTCGGTGCGCTTTCGCCTTCGATTTCGATACCCGTAGGGTAGATAAGCCCAAAATCTTTCAAATGTCGATAATATAACTCAGGTTTTTGCGCATATTTATTGAAAACCAATTTTGAAATACCCACATTTGACGAAGCCGCAAAAGCATTTTGAATCGTCAATTTGGTAGCGGAGGTTTTCTCATGGTCTTCCATAATGCGGTCAAAGTATTGATGTTGACCATTTTCAATATCAACACTATCCGTCATACGAATCCCGCCATCTTCCAAAAGAGCCATAATCGAAGCCAATTTGAAGGTCGAACCCGG
Organism: Bacteroidota bacterium; assembly: GCA_039804385.1. GTDB lineage: Bacteria > Bacteroidota > Bacteroidia > Chitinophagales > Saprospiraceae > JAAFJT01. The sequence continues at coordinate 7,036 of JBDLWG010000553.1, read as the reverse complement.
CTCAGTAGCAGCTGCAATGCCGTAATTATAATCTTCCCACCAACCTGTCGGTGTTTTTCCAATATTAGCAATCGCTTTAATCTTACCCGTTTTGACCTCCATGACAATCGCCGTTCCATGTTCGGCTTGATGATGCTCCAATGCCCGCAACAAGGCTTGTTGCGTTACATCTTGAATGTTGACATCCAGCGTCGTGATGACATCATCCCCACTTTTAGGTTCGATTTCTGCCAAATCATTGACTGGAATCCAGACATCCGCGCCGACTTTCTGCATCAACTTTTTGCCGACACTATCGCGCAACGTTCTATTAAAACTCCCCTCAATGCCGACAGGATTCGCGCCTTCACGCACGTAACCGATGGTTCGTTGCGCCATCATTTTGAATGGATGTTCACGTTTGCTATTGCGTTGGACAATCAAACCACCTTTATTCCGCCCTTTGCGAAACAACGGAAATTGTTTGATGAACCCCACTTGCTCAAAAGTTGCATCTTTTTTGATGGATAAAAAATGGGTTTTGTGCGTATATCGGTGTTCCCAAAGGAACTGCTTCCACGCGCCCGCCGTATATTGCGGGTCGATGTACGTCGCAAAACACCATGCCAACGAATCAATACTATTTTTAAAATCTTCCTCCTTGATGCTTAGAGAGGCACAATCCATGTGCAAATCGAAAAAAGGGAGCGATGTAGCCAAGACGCTACCATCCTCCGCCAAAATACTGCCGCGCTCTCCCGGAACATCGACAAATTTCACATACGATTTTTCTCCCAATTCGCGCCATTTCGCGCCTTCCACCGTCACAATGCGGACGGCTTTTGCGAAAACTGCCACTGCTATCGCTACCACGACTAACAATACGACATAAATGCGAATTAATACTTCGTCTTTAACATTGATGATTGCCACGCTTTCCCTGATTGAGTATGAAATGTTTGAAAAAAATCATATGATTAGCCATTATTCTGGAACAATAATGCGTTTTCTTCGCGCATTATTGGTGTTCAAACCCAATGGTTCGACCATTTTCAAGACTTCGCTTTGTTTGGATTCGAGCATCAAATCCGCTTTTGACGACATGTATTGCCAACGCAATTCTTTAATTTCCTTCTCCAAACGCTGGATTTGGCGAATTTTTCTTTCGGAATTGAGCGCGTTTGCAATATAAATCAATAGCAAGAAAAAGACAAAAAACACATAAGACAAATTCCCAAAAATCCAATTGGATGCCATACTGCCCACTTGGGAATATTCGACCCACTTGCTCGGAATCGTGATAGAACTGCCACCACTACTTGCAGATTTGGTAGGTGCGGCGGGCGGTGCGGGTTTGGACGCTGGTTTTTGCCCTTGATTTTGATTTGATTTGCCTTTATTGGGATTTGGTGCTGCCATATTTATAAAATTCTGTAAATCAACTACTTATGTTTATAAGTAATTTTGAATTAGGATTATTGGGATGCTTAGGATTGAATTAGGATAATCCTAATTCAATCCTAAGCATCCCAATAATCCTAATTCAAAATTCGACTTGCGATACGTAATTTCGCACTTCTGGAGCGCGTATTTCGTTTGACTTCTTCCGCAGATGCCTCTATTGGTTTTTTCGTCACCACTTGAAAGGGGCGATGAATATTGCCATAAAAATCTTTTTCCTGTACGCCTTCAAAATCGCCTGTTTTGAAAAAATGCTTAACCAAACGATCTTCTGCGGAATGGAAAGAAATGATGGCAATTTTGCCATTGGGTTTCAAAATATCCAAACTTTGTTTCAACAACTCGCGTAACGCGCCCAATTCATCATTCACTTCAATCCGCAACGCCTGAAACACTTGTGATAAATATTGCATTTTATGCCCAAAAACCAAAGGTTCTATGACTTGCAATAAATCATTAATATCTCGAAAAGGTTTGCGTTCTCGTTCTGCAATGCATGCCTGTGCGAGCGTTTTTGCATTGCGCACTTCGCCGTATTCGCTCAAAATGCGTTGCAATTGTTCAACAGGATACGTATTTAAAATCGTAGCGGCAGTGGTTGCCTCCTGTTGATTCATGCGCATATCCAAAGGCGCGTTGAAACGGTACGAAAACCCGCGTTCCGCCACATCGAATTGATGCGATGAAACGCCCAAATCTGCCAAAATCCCATCCACTTGTGGAATGCGGTAGAGGCGCAACATCTTTTTGAGTTCCCGAAAATTACTCTGTACGAGCGTAAATCGTTGATCCTCAATAGTATTGGCAAGCGCGTCATCGTCTTGGTCGAAGCCTAATAATTGTCCATTCGCACCCAACCGTTGCAAAATAGCGCGACTATGCCCGCCGCCGCCAAACGTTGCGTCGATGTAAATGCCATTTGGCACGATACTCAACCCGTCTGCTGCTTCATTTAGCAACACGGTGGTATGATAATTTTCTTGAATCATGTTTTTGGCGGAAAAAACAATACTTTTCCGTTTTCGCCCAAAAGTACAACTTTTTGCTACATTCGTTTTACTTTGAGCGTTTTTTTTAATAAAAATTCTGCCAAAAAGGGATTTTTCAGATGCCCAAACCGTTTTTAAAATGCAAAAAGCCCCTTTTCAGGTGCATGAAAAGGGGCTTTTTCAAAAAATATATTTTTTATTTAAAATAATATATTTCATAATTAAAATTGCTTTCCGTAGAAAAACAAAGAATTTTAACTATTTTTTCTTGAACAGGTTCGTAATCCATCACATGAATCACATGATTATCAATAGCAAAAATATAATACTTGTCTTTTTTTATAATTTTTAAAGTAATTTTTTTGCCAACCACCACATTAGAAGCACCAGCATAAAAATATTTTTTTGTATTTTTAATTTCAGTAATATTAAAATCGGGTGTCTTAGTAAAGTGGATTAATTTATCATCAAAACGTAAACATAAATCGCGGCTGGTTTGAATGGCATTATCAAAATCAACTTCTAAGGCAAAATTCTTTGTAGAATCTAAAGAATCCACTTTTAAAACAAAACTATCTTGTTGGAAATGAACGTAACTGCCTTTTAATAGTTGCATTGTGTCATTCAGCGAAACAATCGTATCCTGATACCAATCTGGAATAATAGATGTGTTATTAAACAATTCATCAAAATAATATTTCTTCCAACTATTTGATTTAAAATTAATCATGCAATTGAATCCTTCCGAATTACTCATCACACTTTGACATTCACCTCTCGGTAACGTTTTTAGAAGATGATCGCGCCCTAAAATACAGTGACCTAATTCATGATAAATCAACCATGCTTTATCATAAGGGCTTCTTTTGCGCCAAAGGGCAGAATCTATCTCAATTAAATGTTTTTTAGGAGTACAAGCCGCATTTTTGCCGACCAAAGTTGAAAAACGCATTTCAAGGTTTATATTTTTTAAGGCTATGTTCATGCCCCTTTTATTTCCTTCCTCGAAAAACAGGTTCACATACTCTTGAAATTCAGCAGGAACGGTTTGAATGGTATCTTTTTGACACCCCATTGAAAAAAGATGCAAGAGTAATACAACCGTAATAACTATAATTTGGTATTTTTTATTCATTCGTAGGCAAGTTTTAGGACGAACGTAAGCAATTGACTAAAAATATATTATTAAAAATAAAAAATTTTAAAAATTGTAATTTATTTATAATCAAATTGCGTTTTTAGAGGGTGAAAATTTTGGCAAAGCAAAGATAAATATCGTATTTGATATTTTCAAATGTTTTAAAAATAAAATACAAAAAATTGGATGAATCAAAAACGCTTTTCATGGGGATGAAAAGCGTTTTTTAGGGAATGGATGAAATGATTTTAGCTGTCCACCGTGCCTTGTCTTGATTGATTTTAAAGCCGATAGGTAACGCCCATGATTGCGCCGTAGGCATAATGATAGCCTTTTCGCTTGGGTTCAAAATAATTAAAACTTAAATTAAATCGGGTTTCCCCATAAAGATAAAAGTTGCCATAAATCGGATACGTATAACCAATATTGGCTAACCCAGCGTATTGATAAATGCCGTTTGCTCTAAATGGTTCATGGATTTTAATAGTCTCATTTTCACCTGTGGAGCGAATCGTTTTGGTTCCTTTCGTTTGTAACATGGGTGCGAACCCCAGAGAAGCATAAATTCCTTTTTTACGCCCAAGAGAAAAATCGATCATAATCGGGGCAATCCAAAAGTAATATCGATAATCCGTAATATCCTCAACATATCCTCTTAATGTGTCTAAATATTTGAACGGGCTATTCCAACCTCTTGTTTCCCGATTCAATTCCAAGCGAATCGCCACATGATTTCCTAAATAGTATTTGGCTACGATTCCATACCGCGCTGTTTTGGCAGTGTACTCGTATTTAGTGCCCCAATCTGCGAGACCATCCCAAGCAACCGCCGATAAATTCCCGCCAAGGTGTCCGCCCAATTCGAAATGCTTCTGAGCATTTGCCCAAAAAGAGCAACTAATCCCTAAAAAAAATAAGATTGTTTTCATAAGTCACGTTTGCGTTGCACTCCCTAAGCAGTGCAACGCTTTGGATTTTAATTAATGGTGAACCAATAGTTTTTTCGTCAATGTAAAATGTTCCGCAGTAATGGCAATTGTATAAACCCCATTGACCAATCGTTGAATATCAAGAGGCGTTTGTTGATTTTCTATTTTTGCTTCATACACGATGCGACCATTTAAATCACTTATTTTAAGCCGAATATCTTGATTGGAAGTAAGTATTTGAGGCAACTCTACAACAACTTCGTTACTCGTAGCAGGGTTCGGATACAAGTCAAAATCTGCAAAAGAAGCTAAATTACCCAGTTCGATGGTTCCTAAATCAGAACGGTTCGTTATGGGATTTTCTCTTCTGAACCCTCCATAGCAACTGCCACTTCCCACAAAGGTGTAACTTCGTTGCACGGGACAAGTATTATCAGGAGTTGTTGCGGTCAAGGTCGCGGTCAGATTGGCAGCAGAATAGAATCGTACTTCTAAATAATTCGTACCTCCAAAATAAGAAACGGCATTCCCATTGCTGCTATTGAATGTCCAAGACAAACTCGTTTGAGGCGTTGTCCCCTTCACAAGAGGGAAAAAGTAATTCGTTCGATTTAAACATAGAAAATTCAACTGAGGTTTTTCACTCCCTGTACCACTCATATTATCAAACAATTTGATACCACTATCAAATTTTAGATTTAAACGACCGCGCCCTACCAATACATTTCCACAGGTCATGGGTGTCCTAATTTCACACTCCACAAAGTAGTCCATGGAAGCCACCGCATTGGGAGTGAGTTCCACATCCACTTGATTCCCTGTTCCTGTAATGGTTATATGGGTGCTGGATACCCAGCGATAATCATATAACGTTCCTGCATTAGTTGTAAAACGAGGTGCGGTCACTTTTCGTTTCGTTCCCTTACAAGGAAGCACACTGGGACCGTCCAATTGAAAAATAGCACTCAGTTCATTATTACTACCCGTTGGTGCTAAAAAATCCGATAAACGATTGCCAAAAGACCCATCTCCATTCCAACTGACTCCAAACCGACCATACCTATCGAATTTTGGACTCGTATTACCACAAATCATATCATCCCCCTTTGTAATTGACCACAAATCAAACGATTTTCATTCAAAAGGGCAGAACCAGACGAACCCTGTTCTGTAATACCAAAATCACCAGGGCCGAATAAAGTGACACGCCATCCTCTGTCGCCAATTCTTGTACCTCCGTTACTCGCGGTCGTCGGCACAGCGGGTTGGGCATCTCGTGTAATTTTCATGAAATCGCCCACAGGATGATGCAAGATAGTAGAGAGCTGTGGCGTAGCAATTCGAGACCACCCCAAATAAGTAATGCCTGTGTTTGCCTCTGGTTTGACAAATAGCTCCAACAAACCAAAATCCGCATTAAAAAAAGAGGAAGCTCTTCGATTCGCTCCTACAAAAGTTACATGCCCTTGAAACGTACCATTCGTTTGTGGTATTGTGATACCTGTTTGCCATTTAAAACGAATGCGCATCGCCGAAGGATTGCTTATACCATCAACATCATTAAAACAATGGTTTGCGGTCAAGACAAAAGGTCGAAAATCCTGTGCGGTATTGTTAATCATGGTTCCTGTACATACGGCAGTACCATGATCATCTGCTTTTAAAAGTACAGCAACTGCATTTTGTTCAAATTTGAAGCAATCTGCGGGAGTATTACTGACATCCACATTACAGATTCTTGCCATACCAAAACCTGCGGCTTTATCATAACCCCAATCAACGCCCTCAACAATGAGCTCATCTTCTGTTTTTTCTGCAAAATAAACAACTGTGATAGACTCCGAAGGTAAAAAATCGGTCATCGTTTTACCTGCTTTTTGAGGAATATTTTCGGTTGTAATGGGTCCCATGAGTAACGTTTTATCCTTATTAAACAACCACATTTCTGCTCCTATGGCAAAGTGAAGATTATTAAAAATGGGAGCAAGTTGAGTTGCATTCTCCGACTTAATTTCCAAAAGCCACACGCGTTTACCTCTTAAATTCGTCCAAATCCCTTGTTCTAAACTGCTAATATGCGTTTTAATCGGAACAGACACTCGAAGTGGCATGCCTTGCTTTGCATTTTTTTCATTTGCTGCATGCATTCTATCAACTTCATCAGCAGTCAAACCTTGAATTTAAAATGTGGGAATTTCAAGATGCTCTTTCAGTCCCAAAATTTCGTTCACTTCTTTGGGTTCTACCTTAAGCGTGTAAATCTGTGCCTTCACCCCATTTAGAGCGAACATAAAAAGCATTAAAGCTGTCATTTTAGGATGACAATGGCTCATCCTAAAGTAAAATGAAAAATACAACTTTTTCATTGAAAAAACGTTTTAATTAATAATAAATTTGTTTGTTAAGGTTTTTGTCAAATGGAGGTAGCTAATCTCTTGGCAAAAGCCTTTTTTACATCATAAAAGTACTTCTAATTCAGACCCCAAAGGTACGGTCTTTTTGCGGTTTAAAGCAAATGTGGGGGAGTGGACATCTTCGGA
>JBDLWG010000552.1:0-4370 GCA_039804385.1 Bacteroidota bacterium | reverse complement strand
CTTGCTCCCACATAATTACTTGAATCTTTTAGTAGCGGTATTTGCCAAAGGACTTTGAGTTCTTTGACGGTATCGCCACATGGGTTTAGAGGCGTTGGAAGCGGCAGGGGGAGCATTGCATTCTTTTGACAGGATAGCAATATCAAAAAGGAGAGTGTAAAAAGCATCTTTTGCATTGTTTTTAATTTAGGAATTGGAAAATACGAGCCTATTGACTTTGCCTCAAAAATACTCCGAAAGTTGTTATATTATTATATTTTACATCACTCTACATGATAAAATTTAGAAGCAATAGGAACTGCGTTAAAAAAAAGTTAAAAAAATTAAGAGAGATAGATATTGGATATTTATAGACATGAGGATACTTCATTTTGAAAACCAAAATGGAATACTCCTCAACCGTTTTTTAAAAAAAGCTATCTTTCTATTTTAACTGGATTTAATTTCTATTTTAATCCGATTTAAATTCAATACATAAATGTTTTGGGTTGCAAAATCAATTATATATTGAATTTTTTTCAACATATAATCCCTATCGGTGTGAATCCGCTCGAAAGCCTTTTCAAAGGTATCCATTCCTTTTCGGAAAAAACTATTTTGTTTGTAGCCATGAATTTTTAGAGGAATTGCTTTTACTTTAGAATGTTGATACCATCCTAAAGCGACACAAAAGGAAAACGCTAAGGCAACCAAGGCAAAAAGTTTCTTAATTCGATCGATTTGATTTAAATGAGTGGCTTCAATATCAAAACCTCGTTTCTTAATGGACTGAAAAAACGTTTCGATCGACCACCTCTTTTGATACTGGAACAAGGCTTTAGAACCTTTTTGGTTCGTAATAATTGCCAAATAGTCCTCTTCTTTGCGATTTTTACCATCTTTCAGCAGTTTTTTGAACCCAATATTAACCTCAATGCTATTGATTTTAATATTCTGAAGCCAAGATTCCCTTCCCGCAGGATAACCATCCACCAATTCATCGATTCGCTTTTCTTCGCCCGACGGAGTGATGATTTTATGACTTTTCGGCAGTCGCAAATAAAATCCCAATTGATTGGTTATCAAATAGTTATACCATTTCTCCCCTATAAACTCCCGATCTCCAATCACACAATGAATTCGATAGATCCCAAATAAATCCACAAATTGGGTTAATAAATCGATGCGCTCTATTTGATTACGGTTTCCCCGTTTATCCAACAGTTCAAACAAAATCGGCAATCCACAACCCTTATAGTAGACGCATAAACACAAAATATTGATATTTTGTCCGTTGATTTGCCAATTCGTCCGATCTATACTGAGCGTTAATTCCCGAATCGGGACTAAATCCATGAGCAAACGAGCCATCATTGTGTAATCTAAGGCAAAATCGGCAAAAAAATCTTGAATCCTCCGTAAATTACTTTCGGGTTGAACTTCGGCATTCAAAACTTTGGCAATCTCTGTAAAAACAACACTTTGTTTTTTGATCATGCCTAACACGAACCCCATTATAAATTTTTTTCGAGATTTATGCAATCGGTACGCATGCAACTCGTACAATTTTCCTAATTTTGACCCTATATTAAACATTTTTTGAAATTTGCCCAAAGAAAAGCATCCTTTTTCTATTGGGCAAATTTTTTTAATCTTTTTTTAACACTTTAAATTTGGCTAAAAGTTTTATCATGTAGAGTGAATTTATTTATAATCAAATTGCGTTTTTAGAGGGTGAAAATTTTGGCAAAGCAAAGATAAAGGTCGTATTTGATATTTTCAAATGTTTTAAAAATAAAATAATTAAAAATAAAATACAAAAAGCTGGGAGGCATCAAAAAACGCTTTTCATAGGAATGAAAAGCGTTTTGGCTTTCGTTCAAGCGTGCGAACCGATATTTATAATACGAAAGGTTTTTTTGCGAATCCTTACCCACCTTTTTGCATCTCCTGACGGATATTTTGTACAGAGGCTACCGTTACTTCAAACATCTCTGCAATTTCTGCATCGGGCAATTTGCCCCGTTGAATTGCTTTTTGAATTCCGTTTAAGTTTGCTTGAGCGATTCCTTCCGCAAGTCCTTCTAATCTGCCTTCTTCGTGATACATACTTCGGACCACTTCCGCTTGTTCTTTATTTTTAGCAGCAGCTAATTCAACAGGTGTAAAGCGTTGAAAATCAATTAAATCATGCGCTTTTTTGATACCCGAATGACTCAAATTGAGACGCGGTCGCTCGGAATGATGGATGGATTGATAGAATAAATCTAACCAATCCCGAATCGAAGCTGGTGTATCGGGGTCAGGATGATTGGGATTGAGACACGTCATCGGATGCCCGTAAATCGGAATGTCCTTACCGCCCCAAGTTTTCGTATTAAATTTGGTAATCAAGGTTTCTTCTTTGACGGCTTCGCCCGTCAAACTATCAAATTTATACGGGAGCGTCATCACCACAATCATATAAACGGTTTGATGCACCTTATATTTTTTAGCTATTTTCTGTTGTTCGGCAATCAGCATCTGCAAATAGTGCATAAATCGGTCAAAATTATAATCGTATTGCGCTCGTTGCAACTCAACAGCAATCCGTTTATCCTTCGTTTCCGCGAAGACATCAATCTCAAAATCAACATATCCAATGGGCCTCTATAAAAAAACGCTTTTCAGCTCCCTGAAAAGCGTTTTTGGAAAAAGTCTTTTTATTTGAATGCTTTAATTGCCATCAAAAAATATTCATCATCGATGTAAATGCAATTCGACACGGCGTTGGCAGCAATACCGCCATAGCCGAATAATGCTCCTTTTTTACACCGATTGGGACTGCGATATTTCCCTAATATCATACCTGTCTCCAAATCTAACCCATAAAAGGAGCCGCCTGCCATGACATACATGACTCCATTATGCACGACTGCTGCCGAAGGTGAAGCCAAATCGTATGCGCCACTACTATCATCTTGATAATTATAAATCCAATCCCCTGTATTTTTGTTTAAAACAATGAATTTCCCTCCGAGTGATATCGTTGCAATTTGGTCTTGATACAAATACAGCCCGGTACCACCGACTAAACGAGAACCGACATACCGAGACCAAATCGGTTGTCCTGTATTCGCATCGAAACAATAAATCGTACCTAATCCATCCACATACACTCGACCATTCTCAACGAGCGGTGGATAAACACTGCCATCATAATCGAGACTATCTTTGCGCCATTCCACCCGCTTCTGGGTCATATTGTATGCATAAAAAAAGAGCCTATTAATCGTTCTAAACTTGAAATACAGAAGCGAATCATGGACTGAATTGCTCCCTAACGCAGGAGGCTCTATGCTACCCATGCTACCAAAATGGTCACTTCGTTTGAGCGAGCAAACCGTATCCCATTTTAGGGTTTCTAATTGTAGGCGCATCATGCAATTAATACTATCAACGAATTGGTTTGCTCCGCCATCATGGTAAACGCTATTACCCAATACACTGATCCTATAAGCCCCTTTATGAACAGGCATCTCTGGCACTGCGACCAATATCCCATTTTGTTGATTTACAATACGTTGCTTAAAATAGCAATTGATAACCAAATTATCTCTCCACGTCTTTAAACTGAGTTGCCTGCCGCCTAACATATCTGGAGAAATCGTATGTTTCCATACAAACCTTCCATGATTCGCATTGTAAGTTGTTAAATATTGAGTCACTTTGTCATCTACTATTATACCTATATGATCACCAAATGCAATTTCTCTTGCTCCCACATAATTACTTGAATCTTTTAGTAGCGGTATTTGCCAAAGGACTTTGAGTTCTTTGACGGTATCGCCACATGGGTTTAGAGGCGTTGGAAGCGGCGGGTAGAGTATTGCATTCTTTTTACAGGATAGCAATATCAAAAAGGAGAGTGTAAAAAGCATCTTTTTCATTGTTTTTAATTTAGGACTTGGAAAATACAAACATATTCACTTTGCCTTAAAAATATCCCAAAAGTTGGTACATTTTTATATTTCACATACCTAATTTTTAAAAGCATATCTAATTGGGGGTAAAATTTTTATTTGAAATTTCAAATAAAAAATTCTGCCCCCAAATTAGATACTCATTTTATCCAAATCATTTTAATAAGCCAAATAAGTAGTTGAATCGAAATAAAGGATCCTAATGGTACTCATTGATAATCAATAAATTCATATCGAATCAAGGTCGGCGAGGTTGCAACCCTATCCACTACCCACAGAATCAAAAAAGGTGCATCGCACCGCAACCTTTGTAGCAAAACAAGCGATAAACCCGTATTGGAGGTGCGTAGCACCGTAATATTGGTAGAAACGGTTTGAATGTTAGGGTGCTACGCACCTCAAACGTGGATTTGAATTCCAATTTGCTAC
>JBDLWG010000551.1:0-3285 GCA_039804385.1 Bacteroidota bacterium | reverse complement strand
AATAGAGAAAATGCGTACCACTTCTTCATCAATGTCCAAGGAAATGCCTTTTAAAATCTCTACATCTTGCACTGTTCCATCAAAATTAATGACGAATCGAACGCGGACAACACCTTCTAATTGTTTTTTCCAAGCAGAATAAGGATATTTAAATTGCGTTTTCAAATGTTTGTATAACCCTAAACTCCCATCTTGAAAGGTAGGATAATTCATTTGAACAGGGCGAATCGGCGCATTATTGGCTTCAATATTGCCTGATTTGCTTTCAAGTTGTGCGAAAATGGGGGTTGAGAAGAGTGTTGTGGTAGCGAAAATCCATACATTTGCGCGCAAAACGGCGTATAAAGTCGTTTTCATTCCCTTGCTGCTGCGAATCATAACAATTTCTTTTTTGATGTGGATACAATGGTTTTGTTAGCTTTGATATTTCAAACAAAGTTGTTTTTTTGAGCTACAATATAAGGAAAATTTGAAGATTTGTGACGGATTCTTAATTAAAAAATATACTTTTTTTGCATATATTAAGTAGCATTTTGGGGGATACAATGGATGTACGGATTTTTACAGATTTTCACGGATTGGTACGGATTTTTTCAAAAAAATCCGTACCAATCCGTGAAAATCTGTAAAAATCCGTACATCCGTTGTCCAACAAAGTGTAACTCACAAATGAAACATCCCTACCAACCCGTAAAATCTGTAAAATCTGCACGTCCATTGTATTGCAAAACGACCTTTTGTAGTTCAAATTTTAAAAAAATCGACCTATTGTCACAAAGTAGCAAAAAAAGAATTTAAAAAATAAAGCAATTTTTGTGACATCTTTATTTTTACGGAATTGAATTGTTGTCAATAAAAAAGTGTTGTTTTTTGAAACATTTTTGTTGTATTGAAAAAGAATAATTGCCTTACGCCTGCAAATCGTAAAAAGTTTCAAAAAAAAGATGTTATTTTGCAAACATGAAATTCTTATCCTACATGACTAAAAAACAAAAAACGATTCTACCATTTGGAATCGCTATGATGACATTGAGTGCAAATTTTTGTTTGGCACAACCAATGGTGTCTCAAAATTATATTTTAGAGAAAATCCATGAACGCGTCAATACGCCTCAATATGATGAAATTACGCCTGTCGTCAGCATTGATGGAAAAAGTTTGTATTTTACGCGAGTGGGTTCACCTGATTTTTGCAGGACGATTGCTATTGATGGCAAAGATGTGGCAACAAACTATTCGCCGCGCCAATATGAGCAATTTTTAGCGGGCATTTACGGGCAGATTCAAGGCGTATCGGCGGTTTCCAATCCTTTTAAATCGGATTTAAACCAAGATATTTGGTTTGCAGAAACGCATCATTCGCTTTTCGACCGCGTTTTGCACCCTGATGCGCCACTTAACAACGCGCTTCCGAACAGTATTTGTTCGTTGACACCCGATCCGTTGACGTTTGTGGTGGTCAATCAATTTCCACAGGAGGGCGGGATGAATAAAGGTTTTTCTTTAATTCAACGCCGCATTTCGGAAATGGATGATTGGAATGATTGGGCAGACCCTCAACCAATGAATATTGATAATTATAATATTTCAGAAAAATCGGTCAGTTTGACCATGAGTGGTGACGGCAAAATCTTAATCCTGTCGCTGCCTGCGGCGGATTCATATGGCGATAATGATTTATACATATCGTTTAAAACAGGTGAAAACCAATGGAGCGCACCCAAAAACATGGGTTCAACGGTCAATTCGGCAGGTCGAGAAATCACGCCACACCTATCGGCGGATGGGAATTACCTCTATTTTGCGTCCAAACGGAGTGGTTCGCAAGGGTTGGATTTGTATTTTTCAGCCCGTTTGGGGGCGGGTTGGGACGAGTGGATGACTCCGCGCCGCTTACTCGAACCGATTAATTCAAGTGTGGATGATAGTCAACCTTATTTTAATGCGGCAACGGGTTATCTCTATTTTTCGTCGAAAAGGGAAGGTTCGAGTGACATTTTTAGGGTCAAAATGGCAGACCCCAAACCGCAATCGTTCATTCTCAAAGGCAAAATCATCCATGCACAAACCAAACAATTGACGGATGCGCGGGTGCTTTATGGCGATGCAAACAATTCGTATGAATGGGAAACAAGTTCTAAAAACGGCTTTTTTGAAGTCAAAATAGAGCAAGGCAAAACCCTTAAAATGACCACTTTTAAACATGATTTTATTAACCATGAAATTGAATTGAATTATGATAAAAACACCTATTATGCTGATAATCAAGAAATTACGTTGTATGTAGATAGTGTAGGTGTTGGTTCGACGATTACGTTGAATCCCATTTATTTTCAACAAAGTAAGCCTTACATTATGAAAAAATCATTTGAAACATTGGATAAATTAGTCGCTATTTTGCAAACACATCGCACGATTAAAATCCGTGTGGAAGGACATACGGACAATCAAGGGAAAAAATTGCAAGAACTGTCCGAAGCGCGGGCGCGAGAAGTGCGCAATTATTTGATTCGCTCAAAAGTGGATGCCAAACGGGTCGAAGCGATTGGTTTTGGCGGGACACAACCCGTCAGCGCGAACACTACGGACGCAACAAGGCGTTTAAATCGGCGGGTGGAAGTCAAAATTACTCAAACAGATACAAATAAATAATATGATAAAAGGTATTTTATTGGGCTTGACCCTAAGTGTTATTGTCGGACCCATTTTTTTCATTTTGCTGCAAGTGACGATTGAACGCGGTGTGAAAACAGGTTTTCTCTTTATTACGGGTGTATGGTTGAGTGATTTTTTGTATATGATAGCTGCTTTTTACGGGATTTCGGGGATTCAAACACTCGGTGGTTCTGCTGGTTTTCAGGTTTGGATGGGCTGGATAGGAGGACTTTTATTGCTCAGTTTGGGCTTTGTCAATCTTTTGAAACCACCAAAAAAAACACAAAATATTAATAATCAAGAAATTACAAAAGATAAATGGCAATTATGGTTAAAAGGCTTTGTCGTCAATAGTGCTAATCCCGGAACCATTATTTTTTGGATTGGTCCCGCAGGAACAAGCGTTACAGACGCACAAACGCATCCGATAAATGCTTGGATTTTTTTAATTAGTTTGTTTTTGACGATTGTGGTAACGGATTTATTGAAAATCTTTTTTGCAAAACGATTGCGCGAAAATATGAGTACTGGAGCGATGCTTAAAATGAGGCAAGTTTCGGGCATAGCCTTGATTTTATTTGGATTATTTTTAATATTTAAAACGTTTTAAAATCAGTCGTGTAAGTGGTT
>JBDLWG010000550.1:0-12483 GCA_039804385.1 Bacteroidota bacterium | reverse complement strand
CAAGGCGCATTATGGTAAAAATCAGCCATTTCGGTCAAAGTGGATTCCAAATAAAGGTTCTGAGTGGGCATATCAAGGTTGGATTCGCGCAAAAAAACCAATTTTGCTTCAAAATCCAGTTGCAGAAATTGGAGATGTTGCTCTGTGACGGCTTTATCGAATGGTTGTTGATGAGTCATATTTCAGGTCAAAAGTTGATAATATCGTTTAATTTACCCAAACGTGTAGGCTATGACACGGTTGCGCTACCAACCAAACATTTTTTTTAGCAATGGGTTCATATAAATCGAATTTGATATAAATTCCCATTTTAATTGCGTTTTTTTAGCCAATTTCCATGCAAGATTGTTGATTTTTCCCTATTTTTGTTTTTTTATTTCAAAATTAAAACCCTATATCCTGCATCGATGACTCACTCAAAATTATTGTATTTGTTTTTTTTAATACATATAACTCTTTTATTACCTGCACAGTCGATTGAAACATGGCTTGATGGCGCAAAGAGAGGTAATTTGGAGGCTATGAATGATTTGGCTTTTGCCTACGAAAAGGGCAATGGTGTTCCGCAAAACACCGTAGAATCCATCAAATGGTATAAAAAAGCAGCCCAAAGTGGTTACGCTGCGGCACAAAGTAATCTTGGTAATTGCTATTTGGCAGGGCGCGGCTTGCCCAAAGATACGGTGGAAGCGGTGAAATGGTATCTTAAAGCAGCCAAACAAGATTACGCAAAAGCGCAATATAATCTGGGTACTTTGTATGGGCAAGGTTGGGTGAAACAGCCCCAAGATTTGCAAAAAGCAACCGAATGGTATCAAAAAGCAGCCGAAAATGGTAATATTAAGGCGATGAACAACCTTGCAATCGCGTATATGGAAGGGGAGGGGCTTGTAAAAGATTTGCAAAAAGCGTTTTTTTGGAGTGAAAAAGCTGCTAAAGGCGGCTTTGCGGCGGCTCAATTCTTGGTTGGGCAACTGTATTTGACGGGGAATGGCGTTGCCCAAAATCGGATGAAAGCGCATTATTGGTTGAAACGCGCCGTTTTGCAAGGCGTTCCAGAAGCAGCCCCTTTTTTACAACAAGCTGCACCCGAAAATAAGGTGGAAATGATGGCTAAAATAGCGGATGATTTGTGTCAAAAATTTACGGGACCCGCTATGGTTGAACCTGTGCAACGTCCGTTTACGCGGTTTCATTTTTTTGCTAAACAGGTTTTTGACCCGCTTTATCCTGATTTTAAACAATTAATGACCTACGCGCCGCGAGATAAAGCCCCTGATTTGCAAAAAAATATTTTGATTCGAACCTTTCAACAATGTCCCGCGTTTGGGGAAAAATATGGATATGATAGCGATGAATCGCCTTTTTATGCCCGACTTAATGCGCCCGTATGTGATTGTTTTACAAAGCGTTATGAGAAATCAGTGACTAAAAAAACAATATTTCAAGATGCTGCTTGGCGCAAAATGTATGAGCAATGTGTGGAACAATTGGCGCAAAAAGATTCTTCTTTTAATAATGAATTGGCAAAAGCCGTACTGGATTTCGCGCAACGAAAAAATATGCCGACTAAAAAAGCCGCAGAAGTTTTTGCGCATCAGTTGAGTGGTTATTTTTATATGGGTTGCCCATTCATTCCGCAACAATATGCGCAAATTGTGGTAGATGTTCACAATGATTCATACTATGAAACGGTCGTATTCGCGCCTGAACGGTTGAAAAATGTGGATGAAATCGTTGGTTTTTTGAAAAATAATCAAAAAGAAGGGTTAAAAACAAAGTTTAAAACAGAAGCCCGTTTTCAGCAAAGCCAAAAATCAATTGATGGTTTGATAAAAATCTTGCAAAAACAACCGCAACTGATGCCCTTACTTGTGCAACAAACCATGACGATTGTTGGAATGGAGGAAACCTTTCTGTTGACGAACCCGAAAGATAAAACATTTCCCTATTTGCTCAAATTGACTTTTGACAAACAAAAGGAGATGGAACGTTTGTTAACCATAGAATCAATTGCTAAAAAGGATATTTCCAAACAAGATTTGGAACGATTCCAACAAGCGATTCGAGAAAGGAGTGGTTCAAAATAATTTTTTTAAAAATCTTAAAAATCATTGGAACCAATTTCAAGAAAAAGACTAATTTCGTACCTTAATACATCGCAATTTCGATTTTCCATTAAAATATAACGAATTACATAGCTATCAAAATCAAAACCTTATGAGGAAAATTACCTTATTGGCAATCTCGTTTTTTTGCGTTTTGCACACGGCGGCGGCTCAGTATTACATCCAATATGACCCGTCTTGCATGGATAAATTGGAATATCGCTTGGAAGACGGCGCGGAAGGCAAAAATTATATTACGTTTCGCTTGAATAAGAGTGCAACGGAAAAGTATTTTTTTCAAGTTGGGTTTGATAATCCCTTGAAACCGATGAAATCGGTGCAACCGATTCCTTGCAAAGACGCGTTTTTGGACGAAGAAGCCATGAATGCGGTCAATGATGCACAAAAAAACGCTTACATCGTGATTAATACGCCGACTGGAACGCGTTTGTATCGGGTTGGCTCTATTTCTTATGTGGTGACCGGTGAGAATTTATTATCCTATGTAGGCGATCAATATACGTTTGCATCGGATTTATTAACGCCTTATGAAAATTTGGCGGCGCAAGACAGTCGTTCCCAAGTTTATTTTGTTGGAACGGAAACGCTTCATAATAAAATGGTATATCATTTTCGAGTGGAGCCGCTTCAAGGTGGGGCGAGCGTTATCAGTCGCACATTTCGGTACGCGCCACATATCGGCATTGTGTCAGAAACGATTCCTGAAAATGGAGTGGAGCGACAAATTGATTTGAAAACGGTGAATGGCAAATCGCTTGAAGATTATTTTGCAAGTGTAGATGATAAATTGCCTATCATTATCTTGCAGGATGCACCCGAAACCGTTGCAGAAACAACCAAACAAACCAATACCGCTGCTACTGAAACGAATTCACCCAAAGCAAAATCGCGTCAAGCGAATGAACAAGGTTTGTATGAAATCAAAGCTGGTGATAATTTATATTCTGTAAGTCGTTCCTTTGGAATTAGTTTGGGTCAATTGCGGGCTTGGAATAATTTAGTTTCGGATGATATTTTGCCGGGTAGTCAATTGATGGTGAAAACGCCGCCTAAAGTAAATCCGACAGAAGCGTTGAATATGAAAGGCGGTTTTTATGAAATCGACCCTGGCAAAGCGGTAGCGATTCCAGACGATTACGAAGCAAAAATGAAACAAAAAAAGGCTGCTGCAAGCCGTTTGAAAAATAAAGGTGGTGAAACGATGACGCAAAGTTCAAAATCAGAAGAAACCAAAGCAAGAGCGATTTTGGCAAAAGGCGGGGCGGATGCACAAATTCCTTTATTTGTAAAACGCGAGAAAGACAGTGGTTTACATATTGTGCAAAAAGGCGAAACGATTGCATCTATGGCAAAAAAATATAAAGTCACGGAAGCTAAATTTCGCCGTTTGAATGGAATGACCGCAGCCGAAACGGCGCGTACAGGTCAAGTCCTTAAAATTGCAGAATGTGTTTGTGAAGATGACAAACCTGCTGCTGCGCCTGAAAAAGTTACGACACCGTATTCTAATCATTCTAAACGATTGATTTCCAAAGGAATTGAAGAAAGTGTTGTGATGATTCAAGGTAAAAAATGCCATGTTGCCAAAGACGGAGAGACGCTATATAGCATCTCTAAAAAACATGGTTTGAGCGTTGAAAAATTGCGTGAATACAATCGGATGGCGAATACCGATTTGGTCGTTCCCAAACAAAAAATATTTTTAGAATAAACTATTTTGTGTTTTATTCAAAAATAAAGTAAAAATAATTGCGTTTTTGAATCCCTTTCCTTAACTTTGGAAGGGATTTTTTGTTAAGCTTTCGTTCACGATTCAATATTTTTATGCTTGAAGAAAAGAAAACCATTCAAAAACCATTTCGGTTTAAACAATTTACGGTAGAACAAGACCGTTGTGCGATGAAAGTCGGTACAGACGGCGTGTTACTCGGGGCTTGGGCAAATGTGGCACAGGCGGAGACGATTTTGGATGTCGGCACAGGCACGGGAGTCATCGCTATCATGGCGGCGCAACGCACAGAGACGTATCAGA
Organism: Bacteroidota bacterium; assembly: GCA_039804385.1. Classification (GTDB taxonomy): domain Bacteria; phylum Bacteroidota; class Bacteroidia; order Chitinophagales; family Saprospiraceae; genus JAAFJT01. Next base: position 8,322 of record JBDLWG010000550.1, on the reverse strand, counting down.
CGCGGGTGGAAGGCGTTGAAATTGACGAAAGTGCGTACCTGCAAGCCAAAGAAAATATGGCAAACTCGCCTTTTGCAGCCCGTTTGACGGTAATTCACGACTCTATTCAAGATTTTCAGCCTTTAGGAGAACGCAAATATGATGTTATAATCAGCAATCCGCCTTTTTTTACGGGTGGGACGTTTTCGGGCAATCAGGAAAAAAATAATGTGCGCCATACGGTGAAATTGCCACATGGCGATTTGCTGCATGCGACGCAACGATTATTACATAAAAAGGGGCGTTTTTGTTTGATTTTGCCTTTGTTGGAAGGATTGCGGTTTATTGAAGTGGCACGCAATTATCGTTTTTTTTGTACACGGATGACGGAAGTACGTCCTAAACCAGGCAAAAATATAGAACGATTGTTGTTGCAATTCGAGTGGCAAGACCAAAAAATGGTCAAAGATGAATTAATTTTGATGCTCGAAAATGGGCAACGCAATGATTATACGCCCGAATACATTCAATTAACAAGTGCCTTTTATACCATTTTTTAACTTGGCTTTATTGGCTTCTTTGGATTGAAATTAAAAAATCGACAAAAAATAATACCTGCTAAAATGTTGATTTTCAATGTAGTATAAACCTTTGGAGGGTTTCAAACCCTCCAAAGGTTGTTGTCGGTTATTTAACTAAATTTTTAATTATGGATGTAGAAACCTTTCGCAATTATTGCCTTGCTAAAAAAGGAGTGACGGAATCTTTCCCGTTTGATGACGTGACTTTGGTGTTCAAAGTAATCAACAAAATGTTTGCATTGACAGGATTGGATGAAGCCGATTTCAAAGTCAATCTCAAATGCACGCCCGAATATGCTGAAACATTGAGAGAACAATATGACGCGATTCAACCTGGTTGGCATATGAACAAAAAGCATTGGAATACCGTTCATTTCAATGCAGATTTGAATAACCAATTGTTATACGAATTAATTGATATGTCTTATTATTTGGTTATCAAAGGATTATCCAAAGCCGAAAGACAATTGTTAGCCGATTGATGATAAAATTGTTTAGGTCGGCATAGGTGGTTCTGGGTCAAAATCGCCTGATTTTAAGCCAATTTCAATGACTTCAACGTCCTTCAAATGACCCATTTCAATCCCAAATCGAACCAGCGTTTTCACTTTATGCCAACCCGAATTGCCACAAGCTCCTGGATTGATATGGATTAAACCAAATTTCTTATCAGATATGATTTTTAAAATGTGCGAATGTCCACAAATGAACAAACCTGGTGCTTCGACTTCCAAACCTAAACGCACCCGTTTTTCATAACGCCCTGGATAACCGCCAATATGGGTCATCCAAACGGGCAAACCTTCTACCACAAAGCGCAAATCTTGTGGATAACGTTGTCTTAATTTGAAATTATCAATATTGCCATAGACCGCCCGCAATGGTTTGAATGCCTCCAAAGCGTCCGCAACTGCCTCAGAACCAATATCGCCTGCATGCCATATTTCATCTACCTTTTCAAAATAGTGAAATATTTTTTCATCTAAAAAACTATGGGTATCAGAGAGTAAACCTATTTTTGTCATAGCATTTGTTGAGGATAATGTTTTAGTATTGAGGGTGATGGATGTACAGATTCAACGGATTTCACAGGATTTTACGGATTTGGATACAAATATCCGTAAAAATCCTGTGAAATCCGTTAAATCCGTACATCCATCACCCTAAACGTTTATCGATTCAAAACCATTTTTTGAGTCAGTCGCCGATTGTCAAAAAACAAAGTGGCGTAATACATGCCGACAGGCAAATCGCTATTGGCTTGAAAATCAACGCTATATTCGCCTTCTGCTTGATATGCATTGACTAACGAGACCACTTCTCGACCTGTCGTATCAAATATTTTCAACATTACTTGACCGCTTTTATACAAATTGTATTTCAAAGTCGTCTTACCTTCAAATGGATTTGGCACATTGACATCTAAAAACGAAGTCGGCGGGTTTTCTAATACTTCTGCGGTGTTTGAAATCTGTGCAAAAGCGTTGTTAGATGGTACACTTTCGTTATGCAATCTATCCAATGCCGTCACCACATACGTATATCGGCGACTCGGTGCGCCATTATCCATGTAATGCAATGAATCAATCACGGCAATAATCGCTCTCGAATCATTCAAATTAATCGCCGTACCCGTTTCAAAACGATAAATGACATATTGACGGGGTTTTTCCAACTCATCCGCCGTCGTCACAGGGCGAGACCATGATAAATCAATCCGCGTATTGAAAACATTGGCAGTCAACCCAATCGGTGCAGGCGGCGCAATGCTATCAATCCAAGGCATGGTTGGAATCAATGATTTTGTTTTATACAAATCGTTTTTCAACGAATCCCTAAAACCCAATGGATTTTGCAAAAATGATTTAGAATTATAATAAATACTACCATTTACATTGGATTGAGTCCGATTTAAACGCACTTGACTTGGGATTTGAGTTGGGTTTTGCCAATTCACATCCGTACTGGACGTAAGATTATAAGAAGCATGTCCTATATATAAATGCCTGCCATTCACTACATTATTCCACCAAGGGACTAAAACCGAATAATTCGCAGCCGTATGTCCTGTGTACCAATAAATTTGAGGCGCGACATAATCGACCCAACCTTGTTGAATCCACCGCCGCGAATCGGCATATTGGGCGTTATAACTCTGTAAACCATTGGTTAAAGAACCCACAGGTTGAGTCCCCGCCACATAATTTTGCCAAATCCCGAAAGGCGAAATGCCGTATTTCACCCATGCTTTAGACGCTTTGATGCTATCACCCATGTTTTTAACAAAAAGATTGACATTATCCCGCCGCCAATCGCCTTTATCTGTAAAACCCCTGTTATTTGCCAAAAAAGTAAGCGAATCATTGAATGGAGTCACGCCCGAAGCAGGATAAGGATAAAAATAATCGTCGAAATGAACCCCATCAACATCATATCGCCGTACCAAATCCATCACCACTTGGGTCACATAAGCCCGCACTTGTGGCAAACCAGGGTCGAGAATCCGCAAATTGCCCTGCCCTAACAACCAAGTAGGCTGTCGCGATGCGATATGAGTCGGTGCTAATTGCGCTGTGGAAGCATTGATGACGGCGCGAAAGGGATTCATCCAAGCATGCACTTCCAAATTGCGCTTCCGACACTCTTGAATCACAAATTGCAAGGGGTCATACAATGGATTGGGCGCAACCCCTTGAGTCCCTGTAAAATGTTCCGACCAAGGGTCAAAAGGATTGGGATAAAAAGCGTCACACTGCATGCGCATTTGAACAAAAACAGCATTCATCCCCGTTTGCTGATGATGGTCTAATATTGCCATCAATTCTGCTTTTTGTTGTTCAGGCAAAAGATTTTTAGCAGAGGGCCAGTCAATGTTCAATACACCCGTAATCCAAGCCCCGCGCAACTCGCGTTTGGGTGGATTTTGAGCATTTAAATAACAAAAAAAGGTCAAAAAACTCGTTAAAGTGAGCATTTTTCTCATGTGAAGTGGGCTAATTTATGGAAGAAAGAATTGGATTGTTTTATGATTGTTTTCAAGCATGGCAAGTTTTTTCTTTCTACTCGTTAAATAATGGTGCAAAATTCATCGGTTTTGGAATCTTTTGGAATGCAAAAGGATAAAGTTTACATTTCAACAACAAAATTAGTAAAATAACGTGTGTAATAAAGGATTATTTGCATCATCTTTCTATCTAAATTATCTTCCAATTTTTCTATCAATGAAAAAAAGTATCATTTTAACGCTGTTGATGTTGAGTACAGGTTTTGCAACCACTATTTTTGCAACCAAACCGACTACCGAGCAGGCTGATAAGCCTGGTTTTGAAGACTTATTGAATGAATTTCCAAAAGGAACGTTGCCTTACACGCTTTCTGCGGACGCGCTCAAGCAAGAGTTTGTACAAGAGCGTGGTGTAGAGCGTTCAAAAGCGCAAAAAATCATTCCTAAAAAACGCATTCAGAACCATTTGTTGCTCCCTGATATGCCGCGTTTTAGTCGCATGCCAGCTATGCCAGAGGCGGTCATGGCTCTGGAATCCAAAACGCATTATGTTTTGATATATACCCGAGGAAGGTATTTGGGAGGGTATCAAGCAGCGATTTATGATAAAAAAGGGCGTTTGTTTTATAACATAGAAGTTGCTCATGCAAATCAGGATGAAATTAAAAGTTTTAGTTTAGACGAAAATTTAAACGCAACTTTTACGACGTATGAACTCATTTGGAAAAAAGACATAGAAACAGCAGGATATGCAGGTAATAAAATCAAATCCATGACTTTACAAAAAACAAATGTAGTGGATATGATGGTACTACCTAAATCAGAGGAAAAGGAACCACAAGTTCCGAAATTGCCGATTCCTGACAAAAAAGCTCCTGCGGAAGTTAAAAAACAACCTGCGATTATTCGGGCTTAATAAATTGAATCAAGGCTACTATACCTTTCCTAAATGAGTTGAAAATAAATTTCGAGCTAACTTGCGTCAAGTTTCAAACTTGACGCAAGTTTCGTTTACCAACGGATATAGGATAAGTATAAATCATTAGAGCGTTTCTACTTTATAATCCGCAATGCCTTTAATAGTCGTTAAAAAGGAAACACCAATGCCGATAATGGGCAATTCCCGATACCGCAAACAGTCGGCGTAACGTTTATCTTTAATGTATTGTAAGGCACTTTCTGCACTTTGTCCGACTTTAAATTCAAACAAAAAAACATGCGTTTTCGTAATCACGACGGTATCCATGCGCCCGATAGGGGAGTGTAATTCACTATGAACATCGGTTCCAACCATCGTAAAAATGAGGTGAATAATCGAATGAAAAAACTTTTCCTCATGTTTTACGTAATTTTGGTCGGGAATGGACTGAATCAAATGATTCAATTTTTCAATAACGCGCCCCACATCATTCCGAACCAACGCCCGTGAAATTTCCAGATGATGCAATTCGGTCACTCGGGTATGGGTGTATGCACCCAATAAAAAGCGATTAAAGGCTTGTTTTACTTCCTGATTGGGATGTTTTAGGATAAAAGTCCCTTCCTCAGTCACTTTTTTAATGGTCAAATAGCCTGTTTGCAACAACAACGAATCCAAATCTAATTGGTCTTGTTGTTCCAACACAAAGGTTTCCAAAATGAAATTACTGACTTCCTTTTCTTCCAATTGATACTCAAACCGTTTGCTCAACAGTTTGACTAAAAAATTCGGCGTACCAGTTTCAAACCAATAATCAAGATACAATTTGGTGCGGAAAAAATTTAAGACTGAAAAAGGATTATAAACAAATGTTTCCCCATCCCAACTATAACCGTTATACCAATATTTCAATTTTTTAAGCGTATCGGCGGGCATCAGTTCAAGGTAAGGCTTGAAATAATGTTCTAATTCGGTTTGTGTGTAGCCGCATAAAGCTGCACAAGCGGGGTCTAATGTTAAATCCATCAAGTGATTGAGGCTTGAAAAGAGAGAGACTCGTGCAAATTTAGAAACGCCTGTAATAAATAAAAGCCGAATGTGTTTCGATGCGTTTTTTAAAATATCAAAAAACTTTTTAAGTATATCTCGTTGTTCTATCGCTTTTTGATAATGATAGGGGTCGATATAATCAATAATCGGGCGGTCATATTCATCAATCAAAATGACGACTTGTTTCCCTTCTTTTCGCGCTACTTTTTCAATCAACTCTTTAAATAAGGCACTTGGGGATTGTCGTTGCAGTGCCACGTCAAACGATTCCGCTATTTCATGTAAGGCTCGTTGCAAGGCTTCGACCAACCCATCTTCATGCCCGATTGCATCGAACGACAAGCGAATCACAGGAAAGGTTTTGCTCCAATCCCAATGATTTTCAATCCACAAGCCTTCAAATAAACCTTTATTGCCCTCAAATAATTCGCCAATCGTATCTAAGGTCAACGACTTTCCAAACCGTCGGGGACGCGATAAAAAATAAGCAGCATTTCGTTTTTGACAAAACTCATAAATATATTTTGTTTTATCAATGTATAAATCATGGTCGGACCGAATATTTGAAAAATATTGACGACCGATTGGTAATTGCGGTAATGGTTTCATTGCTTTTAATTTTAAAAAAGATAGATGATTTTACGAAAGGATCATAAGACTTCAATTTTATAATCCGCAATCCCTTTAATGGTCGTCAAAAAGGAAACCCCAATACCGATAATGGGCAATTCCCGATACCGTAAACAGTCAGCGTAACGTTTATCTTTAATGTATTGTAAGGCACTTTCCGCACTTTGACCGACTTTAAATTCAAACAAAAAAACATGCGTTTTCGTAATCACGACGGTATCCATGCGCCCGATAGGGGAGTGCAATTCACTATGAACGTCCGTTCCAACCATTGTAAAAATGAGGTGAATAATCGAATGAAAGAATTTTTCTTCATGTTTCACATAATTTTGGTCAGGAATGGATTGAATCAAATGATTTAATTTTTCAATTACGCGCCCAATATCGTTCCGCACCAACGCTCGTGAAATTTCCAGATGATGCAATTCGGTCACTCGGGTATGCGTGTATTCGCTCAACAAAAACCGATTAAAAGCTTGTTTCACCTCTTGATTGGGGTGTTTTAAGATAAAAGTGCGTTCATGGGCAGGTGTTTCTTGTAAAATCTGCTTAATTGTTAAGTAACCTGTTTGCAATAACAATGAATCTAAATCCAATTGGTCTTGTGGTTCTAAGGTGAACGAACTCAAAATCGAAGCACTCACTTCTTTTTCTTCTAATTGATATTCAAATCGTTTGCCCAATAATTTGACGAGAAATGTTGGCGTTCCTGTTTCAAACCAATAATCGGCATAAACATTTGTATCAAAAAATTTTAAGATGGAAAATGGATTGTAAACAAAGGTTTTTCCATCCCAACTATATCCATTATACCAATATTTTAATAATCGAAGGGTATCAGGAGGCAAATTATGAAGGTAATCTGCAAAATAATGTTCTAATTCTGCTTGGGTATAACCACACAACCCCGCATAATGTGGACTAAGGGTTAAATCGTAAAGGTGATTCAACGTTGAAAAAATCGAAACTTGTGCAAATTTAGACACGCCTGTAATCAACATAAATCGAATATATCTTGAGGCAGATTTCAAAATGCTGAAAAAACTTTTTAAAATATCCCGATGCGCTATCGCTTTTTGATAATCGAAGGGGTCTAAATAATCCACAATCGGGCGCTCATATTCATCAATCAAAATGACCACTGATTTGCCTTCTTTGCGCACCACTTTTTGGATCAATTCTTTGAATAATTGACTCGGTGTGGTTTGTTTTAATTCTAATTCAAAGGTTTCTGCTATCTCATGCATTGTCTTTTGAAGGGCTTGTGTCAGCCCGTCTTCATGCCCAATGTCATCCAACGACAATCGAATGACAGGATAAACGTCGGACCAATCCCATTTATCTTCAATCCACAAACCTTCAAACAATGCTTTATTGCCTTTGAACAATTCAGCTATGGTATCCACCGTCAAAGATTTTCCAAATCGGCGCGGACGAGACAAGAAATAATTTTTACTTTTTTGAAAACACAAATCATAAATGAGTTGTGTTTTGTCTATGTAAAGATTGTTATTTTCGCGGATGTCCCGAAAATATTGTTGACTAATTGGCAATTTTGCTTTCATTGTGACAATTTTTTACAAAGGTAAACCTTCTAAATCGGCTTGCCAAATTTTTAAAACTCTTTTTTTGTATTTTAATTTACAATATATTTTGTTTTAAATATTAAAAAAAGGAAGTTTCAACAAAGTATTCTAAAATTATGCTTTCAACTTTATAAAAATGAAAGCAAATGTTTACCTTTGCTTTCAACTTCATGCATGTTGAGATTGTTATTAAGTAATTTCATAATAAAATAGTTCAAAAAACTCAAATATGAGCTTTATAAAAAACATATTGTTTGTTTTAAGTGTGGTAAGTGCCAGCATGATTGCAGGCTGTTCTAATGATTTTTCATTGATTGACACACCCAAAGAAATTCCAGTGGTGTATGGCATGTTACGGTTGCAAGACACTGCTACTTACATTCGAGTAGAGCGTGGTTTTGCAGATGCAACGAAGTCAGGTATTGAATTAGCGAAAGATACAAATGCCCTTTTTTATAAAGATGTCGTAGTGAAATTAATAAAAGTAGCCACAGGCGAATCTTTTACACTCCAAAAAGTGGATGGCAATAAAGAAGGTTATCCGCGTAAAGATGGGATATTTGTCAATGCACC
>JBDLWG010000549.1:0-7925 GCA_039804385.1 Bacteroidota bacterium | reverse complement strand
TGGATAGGGTGATTTGGATGAGCGCGTTTAACGCATTAGTGGTGAATTTGGACTCTTATTCAGGCATATTTGGGTGGAATTACTATCTTTGGAAGGATAATAACGGTCGTTTTAACCCCATAATTTGGGATATGAATATGTCGTTTGGGTCTTTCACCTCTACAGGAACGGCTCCTCAGCGAGTGGATACCTCGACTGCGATTTCATTAACACCTTTTTTACATCAAAACAATCCTGAACGTCCGTTATTGAATTTGATTTTTGATAGTCATTCGACCTACCGCCGTCAATATGTAGCCCATTTGAAAACGATGATGACAGAGATGTTTTTAAATGGTTATTACAGAACGGTAGGTTTGAATCTACAAAACCTCATTAATTCAGACGTTCAACAGGATCCCAATAAATTTTATACTTATGCGAGTTTTAAACCCAATTTATATATTGCACAAACGGGTTATGCGATACTTCCAACCCCAGACTTAAATAGTTTTCCGGGCATTGTGAATTTGATGGATAAACGAGTTGATTGGCTCCTTAATAATGTGCATGAACTCCGTTCTCAACCGCCTGTGATAGAAAATCGCCCCATTACGCCTGCAACACCGCGTTTGAATGATGTGATTTGGGTCACAACTCGCTTGACCAATGCTACTTATACATATGTCGGTTGGCGGGCATCCATTGGGGATATATTCAAAAAAACACCACTCTTCGATGATGGTTTACACCAAGATGGATTGGCAAATGATGGGGTTTATGGGGCAAGTTTCCCCGCATTATCCCCTATCATGCAGTATTATATATATGCAGAAAACAATAATGCAGGTTTATTCAGTCCCGAACGTGCAGAACACGAATTTCATACCATTGCCATCGACGTGACCCCAGTAACACCGATTACACGCGGTCAATTGGTGCTGAATGAAATCATGGCATTGAATACGAAAACAGCACTTGCGCCCAATGGCAAATACGGCGATTGGGTCGAATTGCACAATCGAACCAATAATGCGCTCAATATTGGCGGTGTCACGATGAGTGATGACCGCAATTTTTTAACAAAATGGCGCGTTCCTACGAACACCATTATTGCACCGAATGGATACCTTATTGTTTGGGGAACCGATGATTCTTTGATTATCAATGATTTACAAATGAATTTTAAATTGACTGCAAATGGAGAAGCGTTATACCTAATGGCTCCCGCGCCAGTTGCCTTATTGGATTCGGTAACGTTTCCAAAACAAAAAGCAGATACAACTTGGGCGCGTTATCCGAATGGAACGGGCAATTGGCGTTTCCTGCGGGCAACCTTTAAAGCACCGAATACCTTGACCGCGAATGAAGAGATTTTAAAACAATTGCATTTAAAAATCTATCCGAATCCAACCGATGGATTCACCATTATCGAAAGTACGGATAATCACCCCCTGCAAAGTATTCAACTTTTTGATGCGTCAGGCAGGCTTTTGAGAACCGAAAAATCGATTTCGGATTCAAAAACCATCTTCCATTGGGGCAATTTACCCAATGGCATGTATTTGATTCGGGTTCAAGGACAAAAAGCTGTATCAGTCATGTTGCAACGTTAGCGATACTTGACGCACGATGGTTTTGCGATAGGATGGATGTACGGATTAAACGGATTCGCACCGATGAATACGGATGAGTTGTTTTAAAAAAAAGTTGTTTTAAAAAAAATCCGTACCAATCGGTGCAAATCCGTTTAATCCGTACATCCATCCCATCGCAAAACCACCCAACGCAAAGTATAAATGTCTGCTTTTTACAAAAAAATCAAACAAATGCATCCTTATTTCCCAAAATTCCCTCCTTCCTGATTCAACTTTTATTATCTTTGATAAATCTTTTATTCAAAAAAATAAAATTTGTTGAAGTATGATAAAGCGTTTTATTGGGGGACTCCTTTGGCTGTTGTTTTACAACGCAGATGTTGCACAAGCACAAGTCCTCCCTTTTTACAAAATCGATTCCATTCAGGAAATCCGAGTTTATTTTACCTACCCCAATTGGGATTATCGATTGGATACCGCCGCCGCATCTGTGTATGAATCCTTTGCGATTGCCCGACAGGTCAAAATCAATGGCGTTATTTTTGATTCGGTGGGTGCGAAATACAAAGGCAATTCGACTTTTCGAGCTACCAATAAAAAAAATCCTTGGCATTTTGAATTAGACCATATCAAGGGAAATCAACAGTATCAAGGCATTAAAGATATAAAATTATCTAATATTTGGTCAGACCCCAGTTGTGTACGCGAAGCATTGAGTTTTGATATTTTAAAAAACTATATGCACTGTCCGCGTGCCAATTTTGCCCGCGTCTATGTCAATGACACTTTGGTAGGACTTTACACCAATACGGAAGCCATTACCAAGACTTTTGGACAACGAGAATTTTATTCCGATAATAATAATCCCTTTTTTAAATGCAATCCGCCTGCGGGACCAGGTACAGGAACACCTAATTTAGCCTACATTAATGCCGATTCAACCAGTTATATGCGTATTTATGAAATGAAATCGGGTTTTGGATGGAAAGATTTGGTCGCGTTATGTGATACGTTGAAAAACAAGCCAACCTCTATTGAGCAAGTCATGGACATGGATAGGGTGATTTGGATGGGCGCGTTCAACGCTTTGGTGTTGAATTTAGATTCTTATTCGGGCGCGTTTGGTTGGAATTATTACCTTTGGAAGGACAATAACGGTCGATTTAACCCCATTGTTTGGGATATGAATATGTCTTTTGCCTCTTTCAGAGTGACGGGAACGACTCCCCAAAATTTGGATACCTTGACCGCCATTTCTGTAACGCCCTTTTTGCATCAAACCAATACAGCGCGTCCTTTATTAAATTTAATTTTAAAGGATACCAATTCCACTTATCGCCGACAATATGTTGCCCATTTAAAAACAATGATGAATGAAATGTTTTTAAGTGGTTATTACAAAACCGCAGGTTTAAATCAACAAAATATTATTGACCTTGATATTCAACGAGATACCAATAAGTTTTATTCCTATTCAAGTTTCAAATCGAATTTTTACATTGCGCAAACAGGTTTAGCAGCACCAACACCCATAACATCCAATAGTTTTATTGGTATTGTCAATTTGATGGATAAGCGCGCCGTTTGGTTGCGCGACAATGTTCCTGCGCTTGGTTATCAACCACCTGTGATGGCAAATCGCACCATTACGCCTGCAATACCGCGTTTGAATGATGCGATTGGGGTCACAATTCGCTTGACGAATGCCACTTATGCGTATGTCGGTTGGCGGGCATCCATTGCGGATATTTTCAAAAAAGTACAACTGTTTGATGACGGTTTGCACCAAGATGGATTGGCAAATGATGGGGTTTACGGGGCAAGTTTTCCCGCATTATCCGCTTCTATGCAATACTATATATATGCAGAAAATAATAATGCAGGTTTATTCAGTCCTGAACGTGCGGAACACGAATTTCATACGATTCCCATTGATGTAACCCAAGTAACACCGATTACACGCGGTCAATTGGTGCTGAATGAAATCATGGCAGTGAATACGAAAACAGTGGTTGCGCCCAATGGCAAATACGGCGATTGGGTCGAATTGCACAATCGAACCAATAATGCGCTCAATATTGGCGGAGTAACCATCAGTGATGACCGTACTTTTTTAACGAAATGGCGCGTTCCTGCGAACACCATTATTGCACCGAATGGCTATCTCATCGTTTGGGGAACGGATGACTCTTTGATTGTCAATGATTTACAAATGAATTTCAAATTGACTGGAAATGGAGAGGCGTTATATATGATGGCTCCCGCGCCTATCGCATTATTGGATTCCGTAACATTTCCAAGACAAAAAGCAGATACGACTTGGGCGCGTTATCCGAATGGAACGGGCAATTGGCGTTTCCTGCGAGCAACTTTTAAAGCACCGAATACCTTAACGGCAAATGAAGAGGTTTTAAAACAACTGCATTTAAAAATCTATCCGAATCCAACCGATGGTTTCACGATTATCGAAAGTACGGATAAGGAACCCCTCCATAGTATTCAAATTTTTGATGCTTCAGGCAGGCTTTTGAGAACGGAAAAATCGATTTCAGATTCAAAAACCATCTTAGATTGGGGTAATTTGCCCAATGGCATGTATTTGATTCGGATTCAAGGGCAGAAAGTAGTATCAGTCGTGTTGCAACGCTGATAATTTTTTAAACACATAGGACACATAGATTTACATAGGACACATAGAAACATATAATGCCCACCTATGTGTCCTATGTAAACCTATGTGTCCTATGTGTTTAAAAAATCCAAGTTTAAGACAACATTTTCACCCAATACGCTGTTATTGCAAAAAAAACATTGAACCTCTATATGGAATTTACATTTTCGTACTTGGGAGACAAAGGATTATCATCCTCCAAAGCAGCACATTTAAAAAATGTTGCTAAAGAAATGGCAGATGTTTACGGAAGTCAACTTCAAAATGCCAGTTTATTTACAGAAGTCATGATTTTGAAAGGGGAAAACTTGGCTTTGGATAGGCAAGCAGCGATTCCCAATCTAACCGAATTTTGCCAAAATGAAGGCAAAATTTTTGGTTTATCCGCTTGGTTAGGAGAAGGCATCAAAGAAAGAGAAGCCACTTTGGAACGAATTAAAAAGGCTCAACCTCCAGAAATTTTGGATGAACCGTATCCTGACCAAATTTTATTGCCAGAATTCCCAGTTGAACCCATAGAAGCCGTTATCAAGGCGGCATGGACGGTTCGAGAACGCGCCGAGCTTCTGAGTACAGAAGCCATGGCTGCTTCGATTGGTAAAAAAATTCATGCAGAAGGCAAAATTGCTCATTGGAAAAATCAAGTGCGAACCGAAAAACCTGTTCGGTTTGAATCCTTGAATGACAAGGAAACGGTGGTGGTCAAACGCACTTTATTGTACGAAGTGGAGGCGATTGAAACAGTTTATTTTGAATTACAACAAGCACATCGACAGGCGAATGAACGCGTCAATTATTATAAAGCACGTTTAAACAATGAGTTAAATATAGCGAAAATGGTTTATAATAGCAATCATGCCGCCCTCTTAGCCGAACACAAAGCGGCTCGAAGTACTTGGGAAAAGGATTTAGAAATTTTCATCAAACGAGCAGAATCCAAACGCCTTGAATTATTGAATAAAGTAGCTCATATGAAAATTGTCATTCCAGATGATTTAAAAGAAATTTTAAAATATGTGGAAAGTATGGCCGTTTCAAAAGATAAAAAAGAATAGAAGGTGTTGATATACAGCGTTATATGTATAACAAATTATTAACTTTGGTTCGCAAAAAGAGATTATTTTATGCATGAACTTAACGGTTCATACCTGCACCCATTTGTTTATATAGAATCCAAATTGCGCCTTATTTCCGAAATAATGCTTGTATTGCTGCTTTTTTAGAGCATGAAATGGAATTGCTCTGCACCGTCCATAAAAAGCAGCACTCATAACTTCGTCTTTGTTTTTGCCTTAGAGGAAATAAGGGTCTTTGTTTTGGTAATTGTTTTCGTTTGCGGCTCTCTTTTTGCGGACACTTCTCTTTTAAAACAGTACAACGACTATGATTAAATTCGCTTTGCTGACGGAATCATTTTTCTTATAAAAGATTCAAAATCAACCCTTTACAAGATTTCCTAACGGCTTGACAATCGTAACTATTGATTTTATTGCATTTTTTTAAAAACGCAAACCTAATACTTTTACGCGGTCAACCAATTGTTATTTGTTTCACAGAACCAATTAATTATAATTTATTTTGAAAGATTTGAATCCATATAGCCGCCGCGTCACGCAAGACCCGACTCAACCTGCGGCACAAGCTATGTTACATGCGGTCGGTCTCACGGATGCGGATATGAAAAAGGCACAAGTCGGCATTGTTTCGACGGGCTGGGAAGGCAATCCGTGCAACATGCACCTCAACGATTTGGCAAAAGACATCAAAAAAGGAGTGCAATCTGCTGATTTAGTGGGACTTATATTCCACACAATTGGGGTAAGTGATGGGATTTCGATGGGGACGGAAGGCATGCGTTTTTCCCTGCCAAGCCGCGATTTGATTGCCGATAGTATTGAAACGGTCGCGAGTGCGCAATGGTATGATGCCGTTGTTGCGGTGGTGGGCTGCGATAAAAATATGCCGGGTGCTGCTATGGCTTTGGGGCGTTTGAACCGTCCGAGCATCATTGTCTATGGCGGAACGATTGCTTCGGGACAATATAAAGGACAGAAATTGGATATTGTATCTGCGTTTGAGGCTTTTGGTAAAAAAATGGCGGGTACGATTAGTGATGAGGATTTCAAAGGAGTCGTGCATCATGCGTGTCCGGGTGCGGGCGCGTGTGGCGGCATGTACACCGCGAATACAATGAGTTCCGCGATTGAAGCGTTAGGCATGGCGTTACCGAATAATGCGTCGAATCCTGCTTTAAGCAAGGATAAAAAAGCCGAATGCGCTCGGGTTGGTGCTGCAATTCGATTGTTATTGGAAAAAAATATCTGTCCAAAAGACATTATGACTAAAAAAGCATTTGAAAATGCGATAACGGTTGTAATCGTTTTGGGTGGTTCGACGAATGCGGTGATGCACTTGATAGCGATGGCAAAATCGGTTGGAGTCGATATTAGTTTGAAAGATTTTCAACGTTTAGGCGCGAAAGTGCCCTTTTTAGCGGATTTGAAACCATCAGGCAAGTATTTGATGGAAGATTTATTTGCGATTGGCGGCGTACCTGCGGTGATGAAAATGTTGTTGAAAGCAGGTTTTTTGCATGGCGATTGTTTGACCGTAACGGGCAAAACGATTGCTGAAAATTTGGCAAATGCAGCAGATTTGACTGCAAATCAAGACATTATAAAACCATTGAGTCATCCCATTAAACAAACAAGTCATATTCAAATCCTATATGGCAATCTCGCAACAGAAGGCTCTGTAGCTAAAATTACAGGCAAAGAAGGCGAGTTTTTTAAAGGAAGAGCAAAGGTTTTTGATGGAGAAGCTGCTGCAAATCAAGGCATTATGAATGGTGAAATTAATGCAGGTGATATTATCGTCATTCGGTATTGCGGACCCAAAGGCGGTCCAGGGATGCCTGAAATGTTGAAGCCAACGGCGGCGATTATGGGCGCAGGCTTGGGCGATAAAGTAGCGTTGATTACGGATGGTCGTTTTTCGGGCGGAACGCATGGTTTTGTCGTCGGACACATCACGCCAGAAGCACAAATGGGCGGTTTAATTGCCTTTTTGAAAAATGGTGATGAAATAACCATTGATGCAAAACATAATTTGCTTAATGTTGATTTATCCGATACAGAAATTGCCAAACGCCGCGAAAACTGGAAAACACCGCCTTTGAATACGAAAAATGGTGTTTTATTGAAATACGCCAAAACCGTTTCATCCGCAAGCGAAGGTTGTGTAACAGATGTTTTTTAGAAAGGATACAAATATAGATGCGCAATTTTTTACCTTTTACAATTCGTGAATAATTTTTATAATTATTCATAACAACTTAACTACCAATTAATTATCATACAAATTAATGCTCGTGCGTCCGAAAGGGCGCACGATGTTTTTTTCCAAAATTTAGTACCCTAACCAAGTCATGAGTAGCCAAGTTCTATCTAAAAAAAATAATATAGCAGACGCACCGAGTACCAAGATTACAGGGGCGGAAGCCGTGATGAAAGCATTATTGGAAGAAGGAATTGATACCATTTGGGGTTATCCGGGCGGTGCGATTATGCCGATTTACGATGCTTTGTACCATTATCAAGACCGAATCCATCATTATTTGCCGCGACATGAGCAAGGTGGGATTCATGCGGCACAAGGTTATGCCCGCGTGACCCGCA
>JBDLWG010000548.1:0-2513 GCA_039804385.1 Bacteroidota bacterium | reverse complement strand
CCATATTTTTCGCATAAATCAAGCGGCGAAATGCCTTGAAGCAGCAAATGATTTTGATTCATATTTTGATAATGATTGATTTTTAAAATCCACGATTATGGGTGCGCAAAAGTACTCTTTTCTATTCAGTTTTTAAATAAAAGGGTTTTAAGAGTCGGGAAATTTATTTCCTTTGATCCACAAGAAATAAATTTCCTGACTCCGAATATTTGTTATAAATTCAAATGAAAACATTTTTTATATTTAAATGAATCTTATTTTAAAAATAAAATTTTGTTAAATTGCTAAAAATAGTATAACAATTTGCTTGACAAACTCAAAAAACAGATTACCTTTGCAAAGTATTCAGAAAAAATCCTTTTTTGAATATCCAAAAACAAACCAATGATACATCGCATACTGAACGTACCCATTTTGAGAAATCTGTAATCGCCTTATGATTGGCAACTCCAAATTTTTTCCTTCATTTACAACTGAAAATATTTTAATTTTTAATATCTGAAACTAAATTATCATTACAAACAAATCATTATTACAAACAATGAGAAAAATTATCAAATTGGCTGCATGCAGCCTTGCATTATTCGCGTTTGCAACGGCTTGTACCAAAGAAGATGTTGGTACAACCTCAACCATTTCTATCGAAACACCCGTAATTCCTGTAACAGAAGTTGCCCGACAACAACTTGATGCCAGTAAAGAGCGTTGGAATGCGAATATGAATACAAAATCCAATATGAAGCATTATAAAGTTATAAATATAATACGCACTGAAAAGGAGCGTGTTGAACTTATTTCTGATTTAATGTATTCCAGTTCGATGATGGCAGTTGGGAATGTTTCAAACCCAAACACGGTTCAAATCGAAACGGTTGCGACTTTGTTTAAAAATGAACCCGCGAATAGCCCGCTTTTGAAAGATTTACAAGCATTGATGAATAGACGGATTCAAGTAGGCGATAAAGTTGCTGAAATTACTTGGGTAAAAGGCGCGAGTGAATTTACAACAAAATGTGTTTTAAATGAATCAGGTATTGTTTGGGATAATATTTTGTATGGTGTGCATGTAACGCCTGCGCCCGTAGAGGAAACGCAAAATATCTTATCGGCTGTTAAAATATACCGTTTTGCACAACCGATTCATTGGATTTGGGGCGAAAAACGGGGCGAAATGGGATATGCAATGCGTATCAATTATAGTGATAATGCAGTGCTTTTGACTCATATTGAAACTTGGGCAACGATGAAATTGGGTTCGGTGCTTCATAAAGATGCGGTGAAGCAAAATGATGGCGCACAAGGTGTAACGAAAATTGCAATGGGCATTGCGACTCCTATGACGCAATTGTCGTTTGACGAAACCGCTTTTACGGTGAATGGAAATGGTGCGAATACGTTGAATCTTGAAAAAGTACTTGTTCCCTAAAAAATCGTTCGAAATAGGATGCTTATGATTGAAAGGATTAGAAGGATGTTTTGGGTTGAAGAAAGCAACTGAAAACTAAAAAAAATTCTTCCAATCCTTGAAATCATCCGCATCCTATTTCAAAAAATTTTCCATGTAATCATCTAACGTCTTGCGGAAAGCAGGTACAAAACGGCCATCCGAATGGCTACGCCATTTTCTACTTGGTCTAAAATAATTGAATGACCTGAATCTGCGACTTCGGACGTGATTTCAACGCCCCGATTGATGGGACCAGGGTGCATAATGACGATTTCTTTTTTTAAACTATCCAAAAGGGGGCGATTGATACCGAAATATTGGGTATATTCTCGTAAAGAGGGGATGTATTTAATATCTTGCCGTTCCATTTGAATACGTAAGACATTGGCTACATCACACCAATTCAAGGTTTCTTTAATATCATAAGAAACGTTGACACCAAGCGATTCAATATATTTGGGAATTAAGGTGGGCGGCCCGCAAACGGTCACTTCTGCACCTAATTTTTTTAAACAATAAATGTTGCTTAACGCAACTCGCGAATGGAGAATATCGCCAAAAATAGCGATTTTCTTCCCTTCGACTTTGCCCAATTTGCGCCGAATTGAAAAAGCGTCCAATAACGCTTGAGTGGGATGTTCGTGTGTGCCATCGCCTGCATTGACGATATTGGCATCAATCCTTTGTGCCAGATAATGCGGTGCGCCAGGGGCAGGATGTCTCATGACCACCATATCGACTTTCATCGCTAAAATATTATTGACGGTATCTAACAACGTTTCTCCTTTGGTGACGGAAGATGCCGAAGCCGAAAAATTGACAATATCGGCGGATAATCGGCGTTCCGCCAATTCAAAAGAGATGCGCGTCCGCGTCGAATTTTCAAAAAAGAGGTTCACAATCGTAGTATCGCGCAACGACGGCACTTTTTTGATAGGGCGATTTATCACATCTATAAATTGGTCTGCCGTTTCAAAAATCAATTGAATATCGGTGGCAGTGATGTCTTTGATGCCCAACAAATGTTTGGTACTTAATTGTGTCATGTTGCTATTTTTTAAGAAAA
>JBDLWG010000547.1:0-4886 GCA_039804385.1 Bacteroidota bacterium | reverse complement strand
GCAAAATATAAAAATTGTGATGCGATTCCAGCAGAAATTGATGAAAATCAACATTTAAAATATGTGGATTTAAATCAAGTATTAGTCAATGAAGGCGGCAGTGTTGAAATAGATGGGCATGGTACGTTGATGGCATGTAAAAGTTCGATTGTGAATAAAAATCGAAATCCTGATAAAACCATTGAGGAAATTGAAGACCTTTTCACGACGTATTTGGGTGTAACGAATTTTATTTGGCTCGAAGGCAAAGCGGGATTAGAAATTACAGATATGCACATTGACGGTTTCGCCCGATTCGCCAATGCCAAAACGCTTATCACCATGAATGAAAATGATTTATTGGATTGGCAAGTGCCGCAAGCGGATATTCAAACGCTTTATGCCGCCAAAAATACGAATGGAACACCTTATAACGTCGTCAAATTGCCGTTGACTCAAAAGAATGTTGTGACGACGTATGGTAAAAAATTGGGTTATAAAGGTTCGTATATCAATTATTACATTGCCAATAATCGGGTTTTGGTGCCGAATTACAACGACCCGAATGATGCGATTGCAAATCAATTGATTCAAAAATTGTATCCGACGCGGACGGTTGTTGGCATTGATGTCCGCAATCTTTATGCGAATGGCGGCATGATTCATTGCGTCACGCAACAACAACCGCGTTGATTTCGGATTTCGGATTTCGGATTGCGGAATGATAAAGCATTGATTCTCAATGATTCCGCAATCCGCAATCCACATTCCGAAATCCCTTGTCATTCCGTAGGAAACTTTTGCGCCTGGCGATAAACTTTATTTCCTAATAATTTGTTAATAAAAAATTACTAATTTGTTTAATATTCCGAATTATGCAATTTAAAACTAAAATAATGCTGTATCTTATGCGTTGAGCGAAAAATAAAAATTAAATTGTAAAAAATTGATTATCAACCGTTTGAAAGGTTTCAAACCTTTCAAACGGTGTCATGTCTAACTTAAAATAACGGTAACAAAATGTATTTACAAACCAAACGCCTCTTAAATGTATTTTTCATGCTGATAGCGTTTCGCCTCTCTGCGCAAAACAACAAGCCTGAATTATATCAACCATTAAGCCCAAGTGAGCGTCTCGCGTATCGGGACGATTTACCTTCATTTGTCAAAATGACCTTTCAAGCCCAACCCAATTTCAAGCAAGTGGAAGCGGCTTTTGAGGCTTTTGAAAAGGAAGAAAAAAAAGAAAAGGCTGAAAAAGCGCGCAAACGCCCAAAGACGGAAAACGTTCCCAAGCGAAATCTCAACGAAGAAGAAGATGAAGATATTTACGAAGTCTATTACGAGCGTTGGAAGCGGGCGTATAAACCGTTTGTACAATCGGATGGTTCGATTGTGTTGCCGACGGTTGCACAGTACAAACAGAACATTCTTACCCAAAACAGGTTAAATCAACGCCGATTAGCACCAAGCAGCAGTGCGAGTTGGACCAATATTGGTCCCAAAGAAACGTTTTGGCTCAAAAATGACCAAGCCGCCCAAAGTGCTTGTCCTTGGCAAGTGAATATTTATGCTTTTGACATTTCCAAATCCGACCCAAGTGTGCTTTACGCGTGTCCCGAAACGGGCGGTGTTTTCAAAACGGTTGATAAAGGGTTGAATTGGACGGCTTGCAGCAGTAATCTGTTTAATTTTGGTGGCACGGCTGGAGCCGTTGAAATCCATCCGACCGACCCGAATACCGTTTATGTTGGCATTAATGCGTTCCTTTGGAAAAGCACTAATGGCGGGGATACTTGGACGGATTTAACGAATTGTACGGCTACGGGTGTGAACGATATTGCGATTTCGCCTACGGACCCGAATCTCGTAATGATTGCTGCTGATAATGGTTTTTTCCGTTCGACGGACGCAGGCAGCACTTGGACACAGATTTATACGACCGCTTGTTATGATATTGAGCTCAACCCGACCGACGCGACACATGTTTTCATCTTAAAATCAGACGGCACCAATAATCAATTCTTCAAATCAACGGATTCGGGAGCCAGTTTTACGCTCAAAAGCATGGGATATAGTACGTTATTGAAAGGGCGTTTGACGGTGACAGCAGCCGATGGCAATCGGATTTACGCACTTTGTTTGTCGAGCACGAACCCACCCAAACTTTTGAAGAGTGCTGATGAAGGCGAAACTTGGTCGGATATAAATGCGACTTTTTGCACAGGCGGTATCAGCGACGCAACGGGTGGACAAGGTTATTACGATTTGTCCATTGCGGCATCTCAGACGAATGCCAATGAATTGATTTTTGGCTTATGTTCGACGACCAAAGCCGTTTCTACGGATGCAGGCACGACCTTCACATACACGAATCTTGGCGGTTATTGCGGAGATTTTGCGCTTCACCCCGATTTGCAAGAAGCAAAAGCCATTATGAATAATGGTGTAATGGAAACATGGGTTTCAACCGATGGCGGTTTGACGCTTTCAACAGACTTTTTAACCAGTACGACCAATGCATTAGCACGTAATAACGGTATTTATTCCACCAATTTTTGGGGTTATTCGCAAGGTTGGAACGAGGATATCATGGTTGGCGGGCGTTATCACAATGGCAATACCGCTTTAGCGGATTTTTATCCTTCGGGTAAGGCATTGCGCATGGGCGGTGCAGAAGCAGGTACCGGTTACGTATTGCATGGAACGAGTCGTGCCGTCGTGTTTAGCGATTCCAAAGGTATGATTTTACCGCCTACGTTTTATGATTACGGTCAAACCATCACTTATAACAAGTTTCCAAACGAAGATGGCTATGGTTTTAATGCTTCTAACTTGGTTATCCATCCGCTTTATTATAAGCAACAATATTTGGGTGAAGGCAATTCGCTTTGGCTGACCAAAGACAATGGAATTACGTTTGAGGTGGTGCGCGATTTTGGGAGCAAAGTGCGTCGTTTTGAAATCAGTCGGAGCAATCCTTTGGTTTTTTATCTTGCAACGGATGCGGGTTTTAATAAAAGTTCCGACGGCGGCACGACATGGACTTCCGTGTCATTGCCTTCAGGAAGAAGTTCAGGCAGCTTGTATTTGGCTATTAATCCAAACAATGATCAAGAACTTTGGATTGCGTTTAAAAATATTTCGGGTACTGGGAAAGTTTATCAATCCACGGATGGCGGTAGTTCTTGGACGAATCAGGACGGAACCATCCTGGGCAGTTTGAAAATCAAAAACATCATTCATACAGGGGGGGCAATCTATATTGCGGCAGACGACGATAATGGACGCGTGTTTTATCGTTCCAACAGTGCCACGAATTGGACGGATTTTTCAACCAATCTGCCCATTTCTATGGATATTTTAAAAATGTTACCTTTTTATCGGGATGGCAAGTTGCGTATTGCTGGGAATCGGGGGATTTGGGAAACCGCTTTGGAATCGGAGGTTGCGCCGCTTGCGTTGCCTGCCGTTGACAAACCCTCCTCGACTTGTACAAGAGATACGTTTTATTTTGATGATTATTCGATTTTGAAACACGCGGGTGCAACTTGGGCATGGTCGTTTTCGCCGACTCCGCAATATGTGAGTAGCGCGTCGGCGCGGAATCCGAAAGTTGTTTTTGGTGCGATTGGCAATTATGCGGTGACGTTGACGGTGACGAACAGCACTGGAACCAGTACCAAAACGATTGCAAATATGATTACCGTGACTTCGGATGGGAATTGCGAATTAAGTAGTGTCATTGGCAAAGCGATGTCTTTGACCGTCAACGGCGATAAATTGGACACGCCACTCCTCAATTTAAACAAAGATGATGGTCGTTTAAACAATGAAATAACGCTCATGGCTTGGGTGAAACCCAATGGTATTCAATCGGCTTATACATCTATTATAGGTACGACTTCGGGTTCGGTGGAATTACTGATTCAGGACAATAATAAATTAGGTTTATCTTGGAATGGCAACCAACGGAGTTGGAGTTCAGGTTTGACATTGGCAAGTAATGAATGGGCGCATGTTGCGTTGGTTGCGAACGGGACGAATTTGAAATTGTATTTAAACGGCAAAGAAGCCATCAATACAACGACACCTGTTGCGTTAGATTTGGCAACGACTTGGATTATCGGCATGGATAGAGACTGGACAAGTCGCACATTTAAAGGCTTGATTGACGAAGTTTGTTTATACAATAGAGCGTTGACAATCAATGAGTTGCGCGAAAAAATGCACTTAATCAAGAATCCTGCGAGCGAAGTTGGACTTAAAGGTTATTACCAA
Source organism: Bacteroidota bacterium (assembly GCA_039804385.1). Taxonomy (GTDB): domain Bacteria; phylum Bacteroidota; class Bacteroidia; order Chitinophagales; family Saprospiraceae; genus JAAFJT01. Next base: position 626 of record JBDLWG010000547.1, on the reverse strand, counting down.
TTTGACGAAACAAGCGGGGTCGTTTGGAACAAAGCCTTGAATAGTTCGACGAACTTCACGGGCGCGGCAACACGGGCAACTTCTACGGCACCCGTCGCGGTCGGCACGAGTCAGCGCATCAACGTCGCAACAGGTGGCATTAAAGATTTTACAAATTCAAATGTATCTTTTGAATTACCTGTTTCCGCGATTTTGCCTAATGGCGATATTGTCGTCAGCGAACTCAATGCCGCGCCCGACCAATTGCCAACGGGCGGTACGCCGTTGAGTACTAAATACTGGATTGTCAATAATTATGGGACGAATCCGAATTTTACGCCTTTATTAAACTTGAAATTTAAGAATTTAAGTAGTTTATCAAGTCCCGCGCCGAATTATAAACTCTATCGCCGCAATTTCAATGCAGACGGCGCAACTTGGGCAACGACCTTAGACGGTGGTGATGATTTAGCAAGTAATACGTTGACGTTCACACCAGCAGCGGCTTGTATTGGTATCACGAGTTTCGGTCAACTCACGATTACAGATGACGTAAGTGCTTCATTACCAACGCCTTGTGTTGCGCAAGCGATTCCGACACAATCGGCTACGTTCACAGGTAGCAGCACTTCCAATTTCAAATCGGT
>JBDLWG010000546.1:0-15979 GCA_039804385.1 Bacteroidota bacterium | reverse complement strand
CCCTTTTCGGACGGGAAAACGGTCAGGCGTGGGGCGCAAATCGACCTCAAAACTTTCTTTGGCGTATTGTTCGGCACGCACGGCGGCTGCCAAAGGCGCGATTAATTTATCCAAATGCGCATAAGTGGTGGTATAACCGTTTGGATGTTCAATGTAAATCGCATTGCCATAACCGCCCGCTTTGATACCGATGCGCGAGACAAAGCCATCTGCTGCCGCGAAAATGGGTTCGGTAACGCCTCTTTTGGCAGGTTTGATGTCAAGTCCTGCGTGAAAATGATTCGGGCGCAACTCGCCAAAGCTGCCTGAAAGGGTAACCGTATGTCCCACAGGCATCCTAAAAAAACCTTTTGGATACTCCGCAACAGGCGGAATCGGCAAAAAAGCCGTCGAAAAGACCCAAAAAAAGGTCAACATTGTCGAAAGGAGTTTGTTTGTCATCTTATTTGAAAGATAGTTGATTTTATTTTTGCGTAAAATTATTACTTTTGTGCTTAAATCAAAATAAAAAATAAAAATGCCACCCATTCAAGTATCGTCTTCATGGACGTTGATATTAAAAATATTTTTACCCGTATTATACATTGCTTTTTTTGGCACGTTTGTAATGGTTGTTTGGTTTACCCAAAAAATCCCTGCATCGGTTTCGGGTAATAGCTTTCGGATTACCTTGACGCTCATTCTTTGTGTTGGATTATTTTTGTTTTATAAAACCGTTTTTCGCCTCCACCGTTTGGATGTGGATGACACGTATCTATATGTCACGAATTATTGGACGCATCGGCGGTATTTGCGGAGTGATATTGAAGAAATTCAATCCGAAAAAATCCCTTTTTTCAGATTAGGGCGTTTAAAATTGAAAGGTGAAGGCTTTTTTGGAAATGAAATACTCTTTTTATCGAAAAAAATCCTTTTGGATAAGTTGTTGTAAGTATCCAATTTCGTATCACAACCGAGTTGATTTTGGAGTCGGGAAATTTATTTCCCGACATCAAAATCAACTCGGTACGCTCACACGGAGCAACTATGAACAAAACCATCCCTGAAAATACGCTATGAATCGTTTGTTAATTTTCTTTTGCACCCTAATACCATCCCTTTCGATAGCTCAATCTTGGATTCGTATTAATCAAATGGGTTATACCACAGATGCGATAAAAGTGGCTGTTTGGGTAACGAAAGATAGTGCGAATAAAGATAATATTAAAAAATTTGAACTCTGTGATGCGTTGACTGAATTGCCTGTTTTTGAAGGCAAAAAGGTCAAAATGTATGCTGAATATGCTGCTTTTAAGACAGGAGCGCGGCTTGATTTCTCAGAATGGCATCAAACGGGGCAATATTTTGTTCGGATTGGCAAAACTCGTTCCCCTATTTTTCGCATTCATGACACCATTTGGAATGGTACAGCTGATTTTTTATTGCAATATATGCGGCAACAACGTTGTGGCAATAACCCTTTTTTGAAAGCAACTTGTCATCAATCGGGTTGTTTTGCAGTGGGCAATGAAGACCCTTTGCGCGATGGCACACAAGTAGCTGTTTGGGGCGGTTGGCATGACGCATCTGATTATTTGCAATATGTAACTACGTCTGCTAACGCAGTTACGCAATTATTATTTGCTTATGAGCAAAATCCAACCGCTTTTCAAGATGCCTATGATGCCGCAGGCAATCCCAAACCGAATCGGATTCCAGATATTTTGGATGAAGCCAAATGGGGTTTAGACTGGCTGATGCGGATGCATCCGAATCCAACCGAAATGTATCATCAAATTGCAGATGATAGAGACCATAAAATGGTGCGACTGCCTCATTTAGACACAATTACGTATTCAAATAATAAAGGTTTGATGCGTCCTGCGTACCGCGTCACAGGCAAGCCACAAGGCTTACAAAATTATAAAAATCGAACCACAGGCGTTGCTTCTATAGCGGGTAAATTTGCTTCTGCCTTTTGGTTGGGTAATCGCATATTGAAAAAATATTATCCACAATTTGCTGATAGCCTTAATGTTAAGGGGAATTTGGCGTATCAATATGGGCAAATGTATCCCGGTGTTTGCCAAACGGCTCCGTGTCGTGCGCCGTATTTTTATGAGGAAGATAATTGGACCGATGATATGACATTAGCGGCGGCAGTCGCGCCTGATGGGGCAAAAATGCAGGAAGCGATTGATTTTGGTAAAAAAGAACCTATCACGCCTTGGATGGGTGCGGATACGGCGCGACATTATCAATGGTATCCATTTGTGCAATTAGGCAATTTTTATTTGGCGAACAGCCAAGATAGCGTTTTGTTTAAACAAAATATTTTAAAAGGCGTTGATTTAATTGCGAAACGCGGGCAGGATAATCCCTTTTTAAATGGATTTCCATTTATATGGTGTTCCAATAATTTGGTATCGGCTGGATTGACCCAAATAAGATTTTGCAAAAAACTTGAAATCGCTCCATCCTCCTATGCCGAATTGGAAGCCGCTTGGCGTGATTGGCTGTTTGGTTGCAATCCTTGGGGGACGAGTATGATAGTGGGTTTGCCAGAGGACGGTGTTGCTCCGAAAGACCCGCATTCAGCGTTTACCCATTTGAAAAATTATAAAATCAATGGCGGTTTAGTGGATGGGCCCGTTTATGGTAGCATTTATAATCGATTGATTGGCATTAAGTTACATCAAGCGGATGAATTTGAAGCATTTCAATCGCCTGAAGGGGTCTATCATGATGATTATGGCGATTATGCTACCAATGAACCCACTATGGATGGCACCGCGAGTTTGACTTATTATTTGTCTAATTTGCAACAAAATGTATTATCTAAACCAGTACTTTCCAATAAAATTCGAGACAAATATGGTGCAATCGTCCGAAAAGATACAGCACGGATGAAAATTCAATTGGTTTTCACAGGACATGAATTTGCAGATGGTGGTCCAATGATTATAAATATTTTGAAAAAAAATAATATAAAAGCCTCTTTTTTCTTGACAGGTGATTTTTATCGCACGTTTCCTGATTTGATAAAAACATTGAAAGCCGATGGACATTATTTGGGCGCACATTCAGATAAGCATTTATTGTATTGTGATTGGAAAAAAAGGGATCGTTTATTGGTTTCTAAGGCAGATTTTAGGAATGATTTAAAACAAAATTTTGTCGAAATGTCGAAATTCGGCATTTCCAAAGAACAAGCAAAATTTTTTTTACCGCCCTTTGAATGGTATAATTCGGAGATTGTAGCATGGAGCCAAGAAGCAGGTTTGGAATTGGTCAATTATACATCGGGAACGCGCTCGAATGCGGATTATACGACTCCCAAAGATAAAAATTATATCGGTTCTAAAACGATTTATAGAAGTATTATAGATTATGAAATGCGTAATACACAGGGATTGAATGGTTTCATCCTGTTAATGCACCTTGGGAGCGATGCTTTGCGCACCGATAAAATGTATTTTCGATTAGAGCGATTGATACAAGAATTGAAAGAAAAAGGTTATTCGTTTGAACGTTTTTGAAAAGGTTGATTTTCAATATATACTTTGCGTTGGGTGGTTTTGCGATAGGATGGATGTACGGATTTCACGGATTCGCACCGATTGGTACGGATTTTTTTTAAAATCCGTACCAATCGGTGCGAATCCGTGAAATCCGTACATCCATTCTATTGCAAAACCATCGTGCGTAAAGTATAGTATAACGTTTGGAAGGTTTAAAACCCTCCAAACGTTGCGGTTGATTAACCACATAACCAAAGAATATTAGGTCGAAACGTCTATATTTTTAAGCAAAATCAAATAAGAAGCCGCAAACTCCGCCAAAGAACCAAATTGCAATAACCGCACATCTGGATTTAAATTTGGATATTTCGCTTTATTGTTCTCTTTTATTTTTTTAATGGTCGCAGTCAACGCTTTTTTATCATAAGCATTCGTTTTAACATGGTAATAAGCGGGCGTAAACCCAAGCGCACTAAAATATTCCGATTCCGATACGCGATAAAATAGCTCCAATAATTCCCGAATCGGGCGCGGCAATGCATGCAAAAACAAACAACTGCCGACAATATAACTTGGAACAGCAACTCCCAAGTAGGCATGTTTCGTGACCACATCCTCTTCCAAACTCTTCATTTCACCATCAATCAAAGCAATCAAATGTTCCTGTGGAGCAGGTTTGATAACGCCAAAAGTCGATTTAGTTTCATATAACTCTTTGAAAATCAATGCTTTCGGACGGTCAAGGATTTTTTGAAATTCTTTACGCATGGCAAGTATTTTTTGGAAAGGCGTTTGGCTCGAATTTCCAAAAAAAAGCTCATTAATGGTTTCCAATGTTTCCAGCACAAAACCTTCTGGGCGTGTCAAATAATCAATCCGATAGACCAAATCCAACAACATGTACGCAGCCATGCCCGCATGTCGAGAGGCATCAGGGCGATTTTCTTCCAATTCATTTAAAACAAATTGGATTTTTTGCATCATAAATTGATACTTAATTTCCTTATGTGCCTCCGAAATCTCGGTGCGCGAACCCCTATCTAAGGCTTGCAGCATTGGAAATTCGTCCAATAATAAATCATCTTGTTTGTCCGCATTGATAGCCACTTCTTTTAACGCATGATACAATTTGTATGGAGAACCATCCAGTGTAGAAGTGTCAAATTTTACAATGATGTTATTATCAGGTGATAACGCATAACGACAAAAATCCATACCATAGTTGGATTCAATCAAACGGCGCATAAAACCAACATTAAGTTTTTCTGCATGCGCAATTTGAGCTTCGGCTGTAAAATTTTGCGCATTACAACGCCCCGAAACCCGTTTGGAACCTTGTAAGAGTTCAAACTCAATTGTCCCATCTTCAACCGTCCAACGCACATTATCTTCTTTTTCATCTCGAAGGTATTCAAAAAAAGTGCGATAGGATTCCAGATATTCCTTTTTTTCAAAAAAATCTAAAGAGGCTTCCCATGCTTCATATTGCAAAGGTGCTTTATAAGAATCGGTATAGCGTCCAAAACGCACATTTGGTTGTTTGGGTGCTTTCGAACCCGTGCCGAAAAGCATATCTAAAAGGTTCATAACATATATTTTTTTTTGAATCAAAATAAGGATAAAACTTTTTTAATTCAATTTAAACAAAAATTTGGACAAAAGTAAGGATAAAATTTGCAATTTCGCGCTTCATTTCTATTTTTTTAACAATGACTTTTCGGACTGAATATCCTATCACCGCCGCGCCCTTTGGCATCACGCATCAAACGCCGATACTTTCTATCGGTTCGTGTTTTGCGGAAAACATGGCACGCCGCTTAGAACGCTTGGCATTTCCGATTCATATGAATCCATTTGGCATCCTGTTTAACCCAATTTCGATGGCAAATGGGTTGGAAATGTTGGACGCTAAACGCCTTTTGACTGCAAAAGATTTGTTTTTTCAAAATAATCTATGGCAAAACTATACCTTCCACAGCCAATTTTCCAAAACGGATTTGCAGACAGCCTTGATTGAAATGCAGCAACGCATTGATTTAGGACACGATTTTCAGCAAAAATCCAATCGATGGTTGCTGACTTTGGGGACATCTGCTGTTTTTATGGAAAAATCGAGCCAACAAATTGTGGCAAATTGTCATAAAATGCCTGCGGCTGTTTTTGAAAAAAAACGATTGAGCATTCAAGCTATTATAGACGCATTTGCACCCATTTTTGAAAAACAACAAGCACAAATTATTGATTTCCAAATCATTATGACGGTAAGCCCCATTCGACACTTGCGCGAAGGTTTTGTAGAAAATCAACGAAGTAAATCAACTTTAATTTTAGCCATCGAAAGGTTGACGCAATTATACCATTTTGTCCATTATTTTCCTGCGTATGAATTGCTATTGGACGATTTGCGCGATTATCGTTTTTATGAAGCAGATATGATTCATCCAAATTCACAATCAATCGATTACATATTTGATTTTTTTGTCAAAACATTTATGAATGATGCGACCCAATTGATTTTGAAATCGGTTGAAAAATATCGGCAACGCGTTGAACACCGTCCCTTCAATGCAGAAAGTCTTGATTATCAATTATTTGTAAAAAAAACAGAACAACTTAAAAGCGATTTAGAAAAACAATATAAAATCCAATTATGATTTTGATAAAACCTTTATTCCAAAATAGCAAAATCATTTTCTCTGAATCCTAAATCAGTTGGTAAACTAAACTTGCGTCAAGTTTCAAACTTGACGCAAGTTGTGCTCGAATTTATTTTCAACTCATTTAGGAAAGGTATATCGCAACAGTTCGCCCCCAAAAAACGTTTGGATGTCATCCCTTAACGGTTTTTTAAACAAAAACAATGGTGCTATTCGACAATTACGAAATCAGAGATATAGCCAATTTAGAATTATTGGCAAAACAAGTGGTGGAAGGCTTCATCATCGGCTTGCATAAATCGCCTTTTCATGGTTTTTCCGTCGAATTTGCGGAGCATCGCCTGTATAATCAGGGCGAACCGACCAAAAATATTGATTGGAAAGTCTATGCACGTACCGACAAATTGTTTACCAAACGATATGAAGAAGAGACGAATTTGCGTTGTCAAATTTTGTTAGATGTTTCTTCCTCCATGTATTTTCCCGATGCGACGAAACCTGCGCAAAATAAATTGGGGTTTTCCGCGTTAGCGGCGGCATCGCTCATGCACCTTTTGATGAAACAACGGGATGCATTTGGATTGAGTGCATTTGATGATACCGTTAAAATTCATACGGGTACGAAGAGTAGCACCACCCATTATCGGCTTTTATTGGGTTATTTAGACCAATATTTGAATCGAAAAGACCCTTTAAATCAATCGACCCAAGCCACCAAAGCGATTCATGAGATTGCTGAAAACATTCATAAACGCTCGTTAGTGTGCATTTTCAGCGATATGTTTGAGGCAGGCGGCGATTCAGAAGCCCTTTTTGCCGCATTGCAACATTTAAAACACAATAAACATGAGGTGATTTTATTTCATGTGGTGGATAAAAGTAAAGAATTGGATTTTAATTTTGAAAATCGTCCTACCATTTTTGTTGATATGGAAACAGGCGAAAAAATCCGCCTTCAACCGCATCAAGTCAAAACGTTTTATCAAAATCAAGTGAAAAAATTTACAGATGCGTTGCAAGCGCGTTGTTTGCAATATCAGATTGATAGGGTGGAATGTGATATCAATCAAGGTTTTGCCGCTATTTTGCAAACTTATTTGACTAAAAGAATTAAAATGAAAGCGTAAATCAGAAGTAGCATAAGTAGTTAAATTTAAATAATCTACAACAATGTTTGGAGGGTTTTAAACCCTCCAAACGTTATACTATATTGATAATCAATATTTTAGCAATTAATTTTTTTTGTCGATGCTCTAATTTAAAGTGTTTATACTTATTTTTAGTAAATGCGTACTTAATTGCTACTATTCCCTCTTTCTTGATTCAAATGAAGGGCTATATTTTTGGTGCAATGTATCATTTAATTGTTGATACAATTCATTTAACCAAATTTTATCTTGTTGTACGATGCTTTTTTTTCTAAAATCATGTGGTACGCCTAAAAAAACCGAATTTTGAATGCCAATTTTGGAAGTCATATAAAAGAGTTCCTCAATCGATGCATCGCCAATCGCCACACAACCGATAGAGACCGCTTTACCATGCACGAAAATTTCACCACCTAATTGGGTGCGCCCTTCTTGTTGTGCCTTTTTTTGGTCAAAATCATTCGGATAATCGACTTTCAAGGATAAATGATAATCACTATTGGGATTGAGCCAAACCATTTTGTAAAAACCTTCGGGCACTTGCCTATCGCCTTCTCGCAATTTCGGTCCCGAAACGCCACTTGCCGCCAAAATCGGATACGATTGAACCCAATACGCCTTATTGCCTTTTTCAAACCACAATTCCAATTGCTTTTCTGCTTTCAACGCAATGAGTGTAAAACGCTCTGGTGGTTCATTTAAGCCAATTTGTTTTAAATAATTTTGATAAATCGGCTCTATTCGGTCGTGTAACAAGGTTTGAACGGCAATAACACTGCGTTTACGTTTGTTTTTTTTGAAATAGCTATTTCCTAACAAGCATCCTACGCATATCATTGTTAGGATAATAACATTTTTTTTTATATTCATTCTTAGTGAATTTGTTCTAAAAGTTTGTATTGCAATTTATTGCCAACAACCACTACCACATAGGATTTGATAGCGATTCTATTTTTAAACTTTTCAGAATCTAAATAGCCACTCAACTGTGTTGCGGCGTTTTTAAAAAGGGTTTCCGTAGCGATACGCCCGCCTTTGAGGGCATATTTGAGTTCCATTGCCACTTCAAAATTGACTTTATACCCGCGAATCGGTTCTAAAAAAATGTCCATAAACGTCCAATCCGATTCATATTCCGTATGCACATAATAAAAACTTTGCTGATGTAATAAACTGACTACAATTGCTTTAAGGCTATTTTCATTGAAATGACCAATATCTTTGGGCGACATCCGCAAGACAATTTTTTCCACTTGTTTAAAAAAAAGCGACGGATTGCCTTCTCGCGCTAAGGTTTGAATCGCCTCATTGACTTCTGAATTGTCAATCGGCAAATCATTTTGTTTGGCAATCAATTCCAAAAAATAATTGTTATATAATTTGCGAATCACATAATTCGGAAACGTAAAATGATAACTGCCTAATTCCTCGCGTTGAATGGTCAAAAAACCCATATAAAACAATAAACTCACCAAATCTTCACTCCCAAAATCGCTTTCCAAGCTAAACATAGGCACAAGCCGACTGTTGATGACTCCTACTTCCGTCAATAATTTCAAAACCCGAGTAAATTGAGTGGAATTGCCTTGAATATTAAATAAATTTCGTATTTTGACATAATCCGAGGCAATATTGGAATCCAACATAAATTCGGGATATTTTTTCAACTGCTGATACGATTGCGCAAAATACAAGACCATATTTGGATTATACAATGGTTCGGTATGATACCGCCCAAATAAATAGCCATTATACCACATTTTCATATCTTGCGCAACCGTATTTAATTGATTTTCAGGCACTTCTATTTGAGTTAAAATCGCCATCACTTCGGATTTTGTAAATCCCATCATCTCGTAAAAAGTAGGTACGACGGTCAAATGCGTTGCAATATTAAAACCACTCGTCATACTATCCATGGTCAGTGGCGATATGCCTGTGATAAAAATGCGCTCTGCGGTACTATCCGAAGTGGCTATCTTTAGTTGCTCGTAAAACTTGCGGACAAAACCATTTTGGCTAATAGATTTCCCAAAATAGGGAAAATTAAAGGACAGTAATTCATTCGCAAATTGGTCATACTCATCGATTAATACATAAATATTATGCTTCAAATAATTGGTTTTATGCGCTGAAAAAAGGGCTTGGACAAGTGAGCTTGGAGATTTGCGCTCTAATATTTCTTTACGCTCTTCTTTAGGAATTAGGTTTGGATACGCTGAAAAAAAAGATTTCACTCCGTTGACCACACTTTCCATGAAACCATTGAAGGTGTTTTCTTCTGTTTGAGTGTTAATACCCGCAAAATCAAATCGCAATACCATATATTGATTGGCTAATGGTGTTGGGTTTTGACCAATATAATATTTGTCAAATAAGGTTTGAAAATCCTTTTTATATTGTATGCCATAATAACATGCTAACATCGAAGTAAATAAACTCTTTCCAAATCGGCGCGGACGCAGATACAGTTGGAATGCACCTCCATAATTTTCCAATTTGGGGATAAAATGCGTTCGGTCTTGATAAAAAAAGTTACCATTTGCTATTATAGCATAATCACTTTGACCATAAGCTATTTTTAACATAAGATTAATTTAAATTTTTTAATTAATTCTAAAATGCTAATAATCAATGATTTATAAAATACTGTTTATAAAATTTAAAAAGTTGAGTCAACATAGAAAACAACTCATCAATCCGTTCCATATCAATTGCATTCATCAAAATCGCGCACAATCTTCATCAACATGATCAAATCGCTATGAAATTCTTGAATTAAATCAAAACTCACATTGGATTGCCACAAAACGGGTTCTAAAATATCTTTTTGTTGCGCGACGGCGATGTAAATATTCGCATCAATGAATGAAACGTGCATATCTTTCCCTGTCGTATCGCGGTATTTGAGCAATAATTTTTGCATATCTTCCGATAAAAATCGTTTTACATTCGCGTCAGGTGTGCAATACACCATAAAACTTTCCCGAAAACGCACATTTTTTATCATTTCATACGGTCGAGCATTGGATTTTAAGTTAAAATCTTTTAATGCATCTAAATAATATTGCTTCAAATGGCGCGGCAAAATAATCATTTGACCCGTAATTGAAATATGCGATTTCGCATGTAGGAAAACGCCCCGAAAAACATTGTCCAACCGATTCAAAACAGGGGACATTTTTTTGACCATCAATTCGCTCAATTCAAACTCTAATTCACCGATTTTACCTGTGATGTAATCTTCACCCACATAATCAACGCCGCGTGCAGCAAAAAGTTTGCTTTCAAAAAAGACTTTGGGTGCAATCGAAGCGTTTTCTTTATACTCCAATGTGCTGTAACTCACATCATTATCTATGAAGTCTAACACTAAATTAATAATTTTAGGTTTGAAAACATGTTTGAATTTTTCCAATTCATAATATAAAAAAGTGATGTACAACACAACAGGTATCATCAATATCAAAGTGATGACAAAAATACCAATATAAAGTTGTAGAAATATGATGCCTAAAATAAGCAAAAACGAGACGGCAAGTAACAACAAAAGTTGATGCCGTTTGCGCTCCATGCGCATCAATTCGGGGTGAATTGTATGATTATAATACTGCCGCAAATCGTCGGGCAGGTACGGGAGCATTACTGACATAGCATGTTAGTGTATTAACAATGGTTTGGTTTTGGTTGAATCATTTCTGGATTTTTGATGGTTTGAATTAGGATTTTTGGGATTTACTGGATTTTGATAGGATTCATTTTTATAAAAATGAATCCTATCAAAATCCAATAAATCCCAAAAATCCTAATTCAAAACCAATTATATAGCACCTTTTCGTTTTTCGTAATCCGTTATAAACTCATTGATTACGCTTTGGACTAAATCTTTCATAAAGGCTCTTTCCATCTTGGCAATATTTTTCAATTTGTCGATTTTAGCCGATTCAAACAATAGGGTAATCCGCTTGACCGCAGCATGTTCCATGCCCGCCAAACTCGTCTCCATCGTTTGCCGAATCAACGCGTCCAAACCGCTTAACGGTTTTTTAAATTGCCGCGTACTCTCCTCAAACGGGTCGTCTTCAATACCGACAGACCGTTTGATTTTTGTAAACCGTTCTTCGACGGCTTCCGACATTGCGTCGCGGAACAGCGCGTCCAAATCCGAAGTAAAGGTTTTAGTCGTCGCCTTTTTATGGAATGCGGAAGGTTCCATCGGCGCGGCTTCTACTGCTGTGGGAGCGATGTCGTTGGACATGATTTTGACAGGTTCTTCTTCCGCCCCGCCGAAAATACTGTCGAAACCGCCTGTAAATCTTTTTTTACTCACCTTGTTTTGAATGAAGCATTGATTTTTAAGCAATTTTGTAAATTGTTTAAAATCAATAGTTTAAGCAATTACGGCTCCTTCGACCCGTATTAAAATTTCTTTTGCCAGCGATAGATAATCTTCCGCACCCGAACTGCGGGGCTGATAGGCAAAAATATCTTTGCGTTGTGCAGGTGCTTCCGCTAACGCAACGTTATCCCGAATGTAGGTTTTGAACACTTTTTCACCAAAATATTTGTGAATTGTTTCCACCACATCCCGATTTAAAACGCGCCTTGCATCATACATCGTTGCAATTACGCCGCCAATATCCAAATTTTTGTTTAATCTTAATTTGACTTTATCAATAACTTGTTTGATTTTAGCCAATCCTTGCAACGCTAAAAACTCTGTTTGCAACGGAATTAATACGTATCGACTGCTCGTTAGCGCGTTCAACGTCAACAAACCAAGCGATGGCGGACAATCTAACAAGATGTAGTCGTACTGGTCAATTACAGTATCAAACAATTCGCGCAAAATATACTCGCGTCCTGCCTCATTAATCAACTCCATTTCCGCGCCCGACAGGTCGAGCGATGACGTGATGACATCCATATTTGGCTTTGCGGTGTAGGGTTGCAATTCGCCTTCGCCGCGCAATGCCTCATAAATCGTAATTTTTTGACGCGGAATGCCGAGCGATAGCGTCAAATTTGCCTGTGGGTCGAGGTCGATGAGCAATACTTTTTTGCCCAATTCGACAAGTCCTGCACCAATATTAATGGTACTCGTGGTTTTACCGACTCCGCCTTTATGATTTAGCAATGAAATGATCGTCCCCATAGTTTTCTGCTGTTCGTTTGGAGCAGCGTGACTCGTGTGATAGATGAAAAAAGGTTGTTATACTATAAAATCTGCCGTAAAAATAATCTTTTTTTGGATTATTTAGGAGGATTTTCAAAGTTTTACAATTTTTTTTGGGAAAAGTTGCAAAAAGGGTCTTTTGTTACACGTTGTTGTGCGAATGAATGTATATTTAAAAAAAAATCATTTTTATTTGTTTGATAATAAAAGAAATATTAATTTTGTCTAATAATACTTTAAAAAACGACATTCATAAACAACGCACTCTTTTTAGAACGCTACAAAGACCTTTTTAGATGAACAAAACAAAACATTGCGCAACGCTAATCCTTTGCTTTGGGATGATTACCCATATCATTGCGCAAAAAACCACTGGAATCGATATAAAATTTGGCAAATTGTCTGTCAAAGAAATGAATATGTTGGTTTATGACAAAGACCCAAACGCTGCTGCGGTCATTTTGTTTGACCGAGCCAGTTTGAATTACGACATGAATCGAGATGGCGGGTTTCAAGGAACTTTTGAAACACATGTTCGACTTAAAATATTCAAAAAAGAAGCCTACGATAGGGCAAATATTCAAATTGTATATCATAATAGATTGAAAGTCAATGATATAATAGCGTCTTGTTACAATTTGGAAGGCGGCAAATGGGTCGAATCCAAGTTAAAACCCGAAAATATTTTTGAAGAGCCATTGGATAAAACCCATCAAGTTAAAAAATTTACGATTCCACAGGTTCGAGAAGGTTCTATTATTGAATATAGTTATTCGATGTTTAGTGTAGATGGCGAACATATGCCTTGGCATTGGTCTTTTCAAGACGACATTCCAACCCTTTGGAGCGATTATCTGCTCAATATCCCACAAATGTTTCGTTGTTTGGCGAAATTGCAGGGAAAGCATCCGTTACATATGAAGGAAGATACGCTGATGTCTATGAAAGAAACCCTTCGTTTGTCAGAAGTGACTTGGAAAAATCGGCGGCAACGCTGGGTGCAAACCGATGTGCCTGCGCTGATTGCTGAACCGATGATGAGTTCTACCTATAATTATCGGTCTCGAATGGTTTTGCAATCCTTTAATTTTTATGAATCTAAAAGCGAAAAAGAACAAGCAAAAATGGATGTGAATGACTTGTTGACCGATGTTTGGTTGCAATGGGGCAAAAAATTGTTGGAAGATGAGGATTTTGGAGACATTTTAAAACACAAAGCAAGTACAGAATTGGCAAAATCGATTGTTGATACGCTTACCACTGATAAAGAAAAAGTATTAGCTATTTATCAATACATTGGCAAAAACTATGAAATTGAGCCGTATCACGCCCTCTATTTTCGGAATACGCTTTCGTTTAAAGATTTTTTGAAAAAACGAAAAGGAACTCCTACCGAACTTAACTTATTGGCAATCAATTTATTACGCAAAGCAGGTATTACAGCTTATCCTGTTTTGATAAGTACGCGTTCACATGGGCATTTATCGCCTACCTATTTGCCAATGGGAGAGCGCATTGACCGTGTAATTGCGTATTTGCCTCAGTTCGATGGCAAAGAACCTTTGTTGTTGGATGCAACCGCGTTTCCGCAACCTTTGGGTTTGTTGCCTTTTGATGATTTGAATGGAGAAGGTTTTATGATGGAAAATAAAACCACGATGCGTTGGATTCCCCTTCAAAATAAGATTCAAACCAAAAGTTTATTTTCTAATGGATTGACAATCAATGATAAAGGAGAATTGTCAGGTAAAATTTCGATGACTTCCAAAGGATATGAAGCCGTTAAAAATCGATATAGCATTCACAAAGATGGCAAGGAGAAATATGCACAAACCTTATTAAAAGATTTAATAGCGGAAGGCAAATTGGAGTCCTTTGAGTTTGAAAACATAGAACCCATTGATGACAAATATTTGAAAGGCACTTTTAAAATCCAAACCACTGCGTTTGTTACTAAAACAGATAGTTTAATCTATTTATCGCCCTTGTTGTTTTGGGCGGAAAAAGAAAATTTATTCAAAAATCCCGAACGCAAATTTGATGTCGATTTTGGGTACGAAAGAGAAAATAGTTATTCGTTGAATTTAACCATTCCAAATGGGTTCAAAGTTGAATCCATGCCGAAAAATACTAAAATTAATTTCAAAGATGGGAGTTTTAATTTTTCGTATTTGAGTGAAATCGTAGGGAATCAATTGACACTCCATGTAAAATGGAGTATTCGGAAAACGGTTTTTGTGGTGGAAGAATACCCGTTTTTGCGCAGCTCGTATGAGGCGATTTTGAATAAAATGAATGAACAAATCGTATTTTCAAAAATATAATTTAGGACTGATGTTCTGGGTAGGATGGATGTACGGATTTCACGGATTAGTACGGATTGGTACGGATTTTTTAGAGCCTTAACTTCAAAAAATCCGTACTAATCCGTGAAAATTCGTGCAATCCGTACATCCATTCTACTCAAAAATATCCGACCCGAATCATTTTATCGTTTCATGATTCGAGTACCAATTGACAAATTCGCATAAACTATCATACGTATTTACTTGTGGTTCATAACCTAACAATGTTTTTGCTTTATCAATATTCATCGTCAAGCTATACCGCAAAATCCCAATACCATAACAGGTCAATGCAGGTTCTTTATCGGGCATCCATGTTTCATGTACGCGCTCACTCAACCATGCCGCACTGTACGCAATCGGATAAGGCATTGATTTTAAAGGAGTTGTAAGATTCATGGTCTTCAAAATAAAATCAATTGCCGTCCAAATCGGTTGAGGATTGCCATCCGTGATATTAAAAATTTGTCCATTACAACGCTCATCCGCCTGCATTGCTAATAAAGCGGCTTGCGCCAAATTGCTGATAGACGTAAAATCAGCTTTATTTTTGCCATCGCCAATGATTTTCAACTTGCCTTGATGATACGCCGTTAACACACGGGGCGCAATCACCGTATCGCCCCGCCCGACAATCGCTCGCGGACGAAAAATCACCGTAAATAATCCTTTCTCTTGCGCGTATCGCTGAACCAAACATTCGGATTCATATTTTGTTTTGGTGTAATGATTAACCAATTCATAATCAATGGGTTCCGATTCACGCACGTTAAATCGGTGTTTGAAATTGAAATAAACACTGGGCGTTGAGATGAAAATAAATCGTTTCACGCCTGTTGCTACCGCCGCATCTAAGAGATGACGGGTCGCAACCACATTGGATTGATAAAAAGAATCATAACTGCCCCAAGGCGAACTCTTCGCCGCGACATGTACCACTGCTTCAAATTGCCCTTTTTGCAACAAATTATCTGTAAAAGATTTGTTATCAAGGTCTCCTTGCTCAATTTGAACGCCTTTGGATTGCCAAAATTGAATTTGTTTAAGATTTCGACCTGTGCCAACTACGTTTTCAAACCCATATTGTTGTCCAAACGCTTCCAAAAAACGACCGCCGACAAAACCTGTCGCACCTGTAATCAGTATTTTCATA
>JBDLWG010000545.1:0-9274 GCA_039804385.1 Bacteroidota bacterium | reverse complement strand
GGCTTTCACACCAGATGTATTTGCCTATTATGCGGAAGTGGAATTGACTGATAATCAAATCGCTTATTTCAAAGGAGATGTGACCTTAGTTAAATAAATAAATACAACCTTTGGAGGGTTTAAAACCCTCCAAAGGTTTGATAATCAACTATTTATTATTATAATTATTTTAACTTATTGCTTTTACAGAAGCATATTTTGTCTTCAAAAAGCACTGTGTAAAATGAGTTAATGAAATTGATACGTCAATCCAATGGCTAATTGTGCTGTATTATTTCTAACATTCACCTTAAAGGGATTGGGTTCTGGTGCCAGTGTAAAAATGCTGTGTTGACTCCGTAGCGTAATGGGCAACGACCAATTTTTCCACAAAGGGAATCGCATGCCAACCCCTAATAATACACTAAAATCATTGATAATCAAGTTATTATTGCGAGCAACACGATAGATATTTTGAAATAAAAGGGATTCTTCTTGCTTTATCAAGCAACCCCAAGAGCCGCCCATATCCACAAAAAAAGCATTTTTCGCTCCCAAAATCTTCCGAAATAACATCGGCACACTTATATAATCTAACTGAATCCGATAATCACCCGTTCCAAGAAAATCACCATTTTCGTTGACCATCTCCATTGGAGAGGTGCCGCCTTTGCGCTCATAGCCGACTCCCGAAACGATTCCATACCGCTCGCCCAAAGCGTAATAAAGCGTCATGCCGCCATAATATCGCCAGATTGGTTTGTCAACAATGGAAAAAATCGAAGATTTAAACTTCAAATAGGAAAAAGTGGGTGCGCCTTCCAACGTGATGGCGTAATGGCTACTTTGAGCCGACAAATGGTTCAGTACTAAGAAGAAACTGATTGCAATACAGAATTTTCGCATTAGAAATTAGTTTTGAATGCCTGTTAAAATTTATTTTACAAATATAAGTTTATTTAATAAATTTTCATTTTATTTAATAAATTTTTGAAAAAATTTATTCTACAAATGTTGCGGTGCTACAGGCTTTTTT
Source organism: Bacteroidota bacterium (assembly GCA_039804385.1). Taxonomy (GTDB): domain Bacteria; phylum Bacteroidota; class Bacteroidia; order Chitinophagales; family Saprospiraceae; genus JAAFJT01. The sequence goes on along the minus strand of JBDLWG010000545.1, from coordinate 8,259 downwards.
TGATGCGGTGGGAATCGTTAGAAATAGGATGCTGATGATTTGAAGGATTATAAGGATTTTTTGAATTCTCATTGCGTTATTCAACCCAAACATCCTTCTAATCGTTGAAATCATAAGCATCCTATTTCAAAAATTTTCCAAAGCAAAAATAATCAATTGATTATCAATTATTTATAAAATAATTCAATTCTTTGGACGAACAGGAATTTGGTCAATATCCAAAAAGGTCGTTTTCAAATGTCCAAAATCAGCATCAGTAGTGAGCAATTTGGCATCTAAAACGGATGCTGTTGCTGCAATCCAAAGGTCATTTTTACCCATGTTGCGAGCCGAAACCGACAAAGGTCGATTGGGTAATTTACCTTGACTAAACGCATCAATCTCACCATAACGAAGTACCAGTGGGCGATAATTAATATCTATGATGACAAATTTTTCCAAAAAATATTGCAATTTTTGGTATCAAACAAAATTCTCATAGTGTTGGTTTTAAGGATTATCAAATCATTTTAAGTAAATCTTCAATCGGTTCTTGAATATTCAAGTCCGCAGCTAATTGCTGCATTTCTGCGGCAGTTGTCGGTTTCCAATTTTGCTCTTTTTTAAGCAATTCAATGTCAATCACATCCCGCATGGGGCGGACGACATCCGTGAGTGGAATCCGCGTTTTGGATTTTGAAGTTGCCGATTTAGGCTTTTTGGGAGCGATTTTGCGCGTTGCTTGCGATAAAAGTTGGGCATAATAGTCCAAAATTACTTCATCTGTAAGCAACGCAATTTCTGTAATTAATTGCAATTTTTTTAATTCGATGGTCATTTTAAATGATTTTAAGGATGAAAGAATGCAAATGTACCCATTTTTAATAAAAACGAACTTTTTACCAACAGACAATGCCTCAAAGTAGCTACTTTGAGGCATTGTTGATAAGCGCATTGGATAACGATTCGAGCAATAGCGATCCAATGCGCTCTATGAAATCAATTATTTTTTTGCACCGCCTGCTGCTTCAGCCCGCGCAATGAATTTTTCAATACCATTTCCATCAGTTGTGGTTGGGTAATTGCTTTTGATGTCTTTGTAAATCGAAATTGCACTACTATACTCTTTCTGCACTTCGCTCAAAAGACCCGCTTTTTTCAAATAATACGCTTTCAAATCATCCACACCGCCTGCTGCACCTGCTTTTTTGTAAAAATCCAATGCTTTTTTGAAATCTTTCTTTTCAGACCAAGCATCGCCCAAAATCCCATATTTCATCGTCGGCGCAACTTGACCATTCGCAGAAAAAGATTCCATCGCTTTAATCGCTTCATCAAATTTACCCAAATTCAAATACGAAACGGCTGCTTGATATTGTGCCGCATTGCCCGCATCGGAACCCGAAAATTTACTCGCAAGGTCTGTCAAACCACTGAAACCGCCACCCGGATTGCTCAATGCCGCCGCAAACGAATCTTGTTCAAAACGTTGTTCTGCCCGCACCGCCGCCGCGTATCCTTTTTCATTTTGCTTCGACTTATAACTATTGTACCAAAAATAACCGCCAATCGCGGCAGCTAAACCCAACAAACCAAATAAAATTGGTTTTTGATTGGCTTCTACCCAATGAACTGCTCCACCTGTGACTTGTTCCAAATCAATGATGGTTTCATCTATCACTTCTGGCGTTGCTGGCGCGACAGGTGTTGCTTTTGGCTGATTCGTCTTAGTTGACATATTTTTATTTTATTGATTTAATGATGAATGATTCGGTTTTCCACCGTTTTTCTGGTTATGAACCATCCAATACTCCAAAGGATGGTCAAAAAGGCACGCAAAGGTAAATATTTTTTGAAAGTTGTCCGCTTTTTTCACAAAAAAAATAGGGAACGCATTCGTACGATAGTACGATACGTTCCCAAGCACTATTTGGTTGCATTCAAGTACATGACTTGCGCAAAGGCAGGCAGGTGATGCCGCATTTGCGCAAATCGGGACTTAATCCATCATAAATGGATAGTCTTTTTGAACGTAATTATCCGTATAGAGTTCCGATTCGGCTGGAATCGGCGAATTTAACGCATATTCAGTGGCTTCATCAATTTCAAGCGCAATTTTGGTTTTAATCGCCGTTAATTCCGCCTCTGTCGCAATATTATTTTGTAAAATACGATTTTCAATGATTTTAATGGGGTCTAATTCCATAAAATGTTTCACTTCGTCACTATCGACCAACCGTTCCCGATTGTTTTCCACAATTTTAACTTTACGATATTTTTGAGGGTCTGAAACCGAATGCCCTTTATAACGATAGGTTTTAATTTCTAAAAAATAAGGTCCTTTGCCCGCCCGAATGTGCGCCGCCGCTTTGGAAAACGCATTGTGAACCGCTTCAGGATCCATTCCATCGACGGCTTCATGAGGCATTTTGAATGCTTCGCCAATCGTGTGAATGTCCGTAACATTGCTCGTACGTTCCACAGACGTACCCATTGCATACAAATTGTTTTCACAAACGTACAGAACAGGCAATTTCCAAGTCATCGCCATATTAAACGACTCGTATAATGCGCCTTGACGTGCCGCGCCATCGCCAAACATCGTCATACAAAGATTATCCGTGCCTCTATATTTTTCGGCAAAGGCGATGCCCGTTCCAATCGGAATTTGCGCACCCACAATGCCATTGCCCCCATAAAAATGGTGTTCTTTGCTAAAAAAGTGCATCGAACCACCTTTGCCTTTCACCACGCCGCCGATTCGACCAAATAATTCTGCCATCCCTTCCCGTGTGGAAATACCTTTGGCAATCGCCAAACCGTGTTGCCGATACGCCGTAACCAATCCATCCTCATGACGCAATGCCGAGACCATGCCCGCCGCAATCGCCTCCTGCCCAATATAAACATGGCAAAAACCGCGCACCTCTTCGCCATAATGTTTCAAAACGCGTTCTTCAAAGCGACGAATCCGCATCATCACTTCATACCATTGCAAATAGGTCTCTTTGGTAAAAAGGATTTTACCATTGTTTTTACCACTTTTCTCGGGCTTTTTTGTCATAATCGCTTCCATTTTGATTGATATTAGATTTTTTTAGCGAAAATTCGCTATTGTTTTTCCTTCCGAAAGGAAAGTTACGATACTTTTTAGAATCTGCAAAATTATGGGTGCAAAATTATGTTTTTTTGAAAAAAAAGGTATAATAGTCGGGTAATTTATTTCCCGCATTTCGCGGGAAATAAATTACCCGACTCCGAAACAAATCAATTCTTATATTTGCATTCAAATCAGTGGCTTATGAAAATTCAAAAAATACATTTAGTTAATTTTAAGCGTTTTACAAATATTGAAATTACAAATATTCCTGAAACGGCTCAATTAGTGGTTCTGATTGGAGCGAATGGTTCAGGAAAGTCATCTATTTTTGACGCATTCAATTTCGTGGATGGGGCGATAAAAAAAGATATTGCCCTAAATGATGATTTTTGGGATTATTTCAAAAAATCAAAAGACATGCCTTTAAAAGTGCAACTTGAATTTGAAAATGGCTTGATGAGTCTATTGAGTGATGAGAAATTCCCGAAAATGAATTTGCCAGCCCATACTTTTTATGGTCGGAGCAGTTTGCGCCAAGTACCGCGTTTGACTCGGACGGCTATGGGCAAAACAAAACCTTTGCATTTTAAAAAAGATGTGGATAGACCTAAATTTTCGATAGAGCGCGACAATCGATTTGAAAATGACGTTGAAAAAATTACAGAAGATATTATCAAGGCTTTTTTCCTTTCCGAACAGTCGAATCAAGAAATAAAACAACAATATGTGGTTCCTATTAATGATGCTCTTCAACGCATTTTTTGGGGCGTGAATGGTACAAAGTTAGCTTTATTAGCCATGCTGCCGCCAGCTGATGGCAAAACGATTCAAATTATTTTCAAAAAAGGCAATTCTGAAATACCTTACAATTACTTAGGTGCAGGCGAAAAAGAAGTCTTCAATTTATTGATTAACTTATTGAATCGCAGTAAGTTATATCAAGATACGATTTATTTTTTAGATGAAATGGATGTACATCTTAATACGCAACTCCAATATAATTTGTTGAAAGAAATTGTAGAAAATTGGTTGCCGCCTAATTGCCAATTGTGGACAGCAAGTCATTCACTTGGTTTTATTGAATATGCGCAACAATCGAAGCATGCCGTGATTATTGATTTTGAAGATTTGGATTACGATTATCCACGTATTTTATCGCCTGCACCCAAAGATAATCCCGATATTTACGAAATTGCTGTTGGAAAAACATTTCTACCTGCCTTATTTCAACAAATGACCATTTTTTTTGTAGAAAATAAAGATAGAGATTATTACGCAACGATTGGGATTGAAAAAACAGTATTCGTATCGGATAACAATCGAAATAATGTGTATCATAAAGTCCGAGCGACCCATTTGTATGGAATTGTTGACCGTGATTTTTTAAGTGATAATGATATTGAAATCATTCGCAAGCAATATCCGCAATTATATATTTTGCATTATTACAGTATTGAAAACTACCTGTATCATCCCGATAATTTATTAGAATATTATGAAAATAAAGACTTTATTTATGATAAAAATATTTATATAAATGATTTGACTTTTGCTAAAAATCAAGCTAAGGATTACATCATTTTGCAAATTACGTTAGCGCGGTCAAGTTATCCCTATTTTGGGGAGCCTAATTTTAACAATCATCCTTCGCAAAAAAGATTTAAGAATCAGCAAGAGAATATTGAACAATCTGTTTCGGTGCAAAAAAATTTAAATAGTGATGATTTTGAATCGTTTTATAAATCATTGCCTATGAAAACCTATTGTACGCAATTAAAGCAACGCCAAAATGTATCTAAATCGGATTTGGTTAAAACAAAATGGTTTAAAAAACAAATTGAAACACTTATCAAATAGAGACAAAAGGGGTAGATGAATTGAAATGGTGTTTTTGAATTTTTTTTACAAAAAATCAAAAACACCATTTCAATCCATCTCAAAGTTCTTAAAATCTTTACAAAAAAACATTTTGTGACATTCAAAAAACAAGAATATTAATATTTAAATTTTATCTTTGCGCACCATTTCAAAACGGGTAAATTTTCACAACACAACAGCCACATAACCCAAATCGCTGAAAGATTTTCAGTAATTTTCTTTTTAATATCAACTTTATTGATTTGCTTTGACGCTGTAAGTCCTTTTTTAAGTCTTTTTTTAAGTATAAAGAAATTTATAACTATTTTAAAACTTCAAAATCAATGATTTGCAACTATGATGACATCAAATCTATTCAAATGACGAAAATTCAAATTCAAGTCAACGGTCAATTACGCACCGTTGAAGCTGACCCCGAAATGCCATTACTTTGGGCATTGCGCGATTTATTGGGCATGACTGGCACCAAGTTTGGCTGCGGCATGACTCTTTGTGGCGCGTGCACCGTGCATTTAGATGGCGCACCTGTACGCTCTTGCTCGCTTTCCATAGGACAAATTAAAAAAGGTAAAATTACAACGATTGAAGGACTTTCGGACGATAATAGTCATCCTGTGCAACAGGCTTGGATTGAAACTCAAGCACCGCAATGTGGTTATTGTCAATCGGGACAAATTATGTCGGCAGTGGCTTTGTTGAAAAACAATCCACAACCCACTGATGCCGATATTGATGGCGCGTTGGCGGGCAATTTGTGTCGTTGCGGCACGTATCCGCGCATTCGGGCAGCCGTCAAAAGGGCAGCTGAATTGATGAAAACGAAATCAGAACCGATTGTGCCGACCAAATCGCCTAAAACGGATACGGGTTCTCGTTAATTTGACTCAGCTGAGTCCATTCACACCTTTTTAGTCATGTGTTTGAAATCTTTTTCGTTCCCAAAAGGCATTGGGCAATCTACGGAGTCCATTTTAGTGGAAAAAGAGGATTCAAACCGCAAACTCATTTAGTTTATGCAAACGCGTAGAGATTTTTTAAAGCTGACAGGTAAATTTGGTGCATTACTCGCGGTGGGTATTGCTATGCCTGCGGCGGTGCAAGCGAAAACGACTCAAAAAGCCTTGAACGGGGATGAACCTATCTCCGAAATCATTGATTTTGAGATGAATCAATATATCGTTATTACGAAAGATAATAAAATTATTTTATTCAATCCGCGCCCTGATATGGGGCAAGGCACGACGCAATCGTTGCCAATGCTTATTGCTGAAGAATTGGAAGTCGATTTGGAACAAGTGGAAATCCGTTTTACCAATGGGCATTCTAAATTTGGAGGTCAAAGCGCAGGTGGTTCTTCTTCGATTCGGACGCGTTATGACGAGTTGCGCGAAGCGGGAGCCGCAGCGCGGATGATGCTTCTAACGGCGGCGGCTAAAAAATGGGGTGTACCTGTGACCGAATGTCGGGCTGAAAAAGGCAAAATCTTGCATCAAAATTCGGATAAATTAGCCCTTTATGGTGATTTATCGGAAGAGGCTGCTAAATTAGAGATTCCACAAGGCATCAAATTGAAGGAAATCAAGGATTTTAAATTGATTGGCAAAAATAAACCGCGTTTGGATATTCCTAATAAGGTTTCGGGCAAGGCGATTTTTGGGATTGATGTAATAGTTCCAAATATGTTATATGCTACAATTCAACGTTCTCCGTTGATTCATGGGAAAGTAAAAACGTTTGATTCGATGGCGGCATTGGGTATTGAAGGCGTTCGACAAGTGTTGAAATCAGAGCGTCCTTTGCCTTATAAAACATTGGAAGGCGTAGCCGTTTTAGCGGATACCTATTGGGCGGCGTTGAAAGCACGCAAAGTGTTGAATGTGGTTTGGGATAATGGTGATTATCAATCCGTTACGACTGAAAAATATTTTCAAGCGGCGCATTCGTTGGCTAAATCGGATGGAGCTATCTACAGAGATGCCAAAGGGGATGTGAGTAAGGCTTGGGCTGTTTCAGTGACGAAAGTGGAGGGGACTTATGAAACCCCTTTTACGGCACATGCGGCGATGGAGCCGAATAATACAGTGGCTTGGGTGAAATCGGATGGTTCGGTGGAAGTTTGGTGTCCTGTGCAGGGTCCCGATGGAGCTGTGCAAAGAGTCGCGGAGTATTTGAAAATACAACCTGAAAAAGTTAAAATAAATGTTCAATTGATGGGTGGTTCTTTTGGACGGAAGGCGTATTTGGATTATGTGTTGGAAGCGGTTTATCTGTCGAAACAGGCAAAAGTGCCAGTGAAATTGATTTGGACGCGAGAAGATGATTTGACTCAGGGCCCTTTTCGACCCGGTATGGTCAATTTATTGAAAGCGGCGTTGGATAAAGATGGTTTTGTAACGACTTTTGAACATCGGATTGCGGGCGCGTCGATTATGCACCAAGTTTTCCAACATGACCAAACGGGCAAAACCGATGGTTGGGCTGTGGATGGAGTGAGTCAAGAAGATTCGCCGTATGACATTCCGAATCGCCGTCAAACATTTAGTTTGGTAGAAACGCCGATTCCTATTTTGTGGTGGCGTTCCGTTTATGCTTCGACGAATATTTTTGGTCAAGAATCTTTTATAGATGAAATTGCACATGCGTCGAAACGCGACCCGATGGATTTTCGATTGGAATATTTGAAAAAAGAACCCAAATTCATCGCTGTTTTGAAATTATTGGAAGAAAAAGCCAATTATCGTCAAAAATTGCCTGCGGGACAGGCGATTGGGATTGCAATTGGACGTTGTTTTAAATCCATTTGTGCGTATGCAGTGACGGTTTCCCAAAAAGGAAATCAAGTTAAAATTGATAAAGTGGTTGGTGTTATTGATGTGGGCGTTGCAGTTGCCCCAGATAACGTCAAGGCGCAAACGGAAGGCAATGTGATTATGGGCATTTCAGCCGCTACAAAAAGTGGTATCAATATCGAAAATGGAGAAGTGCAAGAAACGAACTTTCACGCTTTCAATCCTTTACGTATTAATGAAGTTCCTACGATTGAAATTCACATCATGCCGAGTGAAGCGGCTCCTGGCGGTGCAGGTGAACCCGGTTTACCGCCGATTGCACCCGCTTTGTGTAATGCGATTTTTAATTTGAATGGAAAACGCTGGCGCAAATTGCCTTTGAGTTTGGAAGGATAATTAGAATCAGGAATTAAAGAATGGTAGGAATTAAGGACACATTGGTTTGATTTTTTGCAAAAAATCAAACCAATGTGTCCTTAATTCCTACCATTCTTTAATTCCTGATTCTAATTA
>JBDLWG010000544.1:0-10409 GCA_039804385.1 Bacteroidota bacterium | reverse complement strand
ATACGAAAAAACAGGCGGCGGAGTTGATTCTCAAAACGCAGGAAACGACGGCGGATAGTGTGGCGCGGATTCGGGAAAATGGGGTGTTGGAAAAACAGCGTTTTGCCTTTGATTTGGCGGAGACGAAACGGCGAGTTGCCGAAGAAAAAGCCTTAGTTGCGCAACATGGCGCGTCTGAAATGGCGGAATTGAAGGAAAGTTTGCTCAAACAACGGGAGGCAAATACGGTTGCGATAGCTGAAACGAATCGGAGAACAACGGAATCTATTGAGCAAGTGCGACAAATAGGACAAGAACAGATTTTGTCGGAACAACGCCGTGCGCAAACGGCAATGGATTCGACGCATCAAAAAGAAAGGGCTGCTTTGCAGGAAACCCGCAAAAAAGCGGCGGCGGAATCGCAAAAAGTCCAGTTGGCGTTAAAACAAAATATTGAAAAAATGCGCACTGAGGCAACTGGAATTCAAAAACAAACCGAATCGGATTTAATTGCCGCACAAATGAAAGCAAAAGCGACGATTGATTCGATTCAGCAACAAACAACTGTGATTTTAACAGAATTGCGATTGAAATCGGATTCGACACGATTAGAATATTCCAAAATAGTGGCTGGTTCTAAAATGGTGGGCGAAAAACGAAAAAAAGAGATTGAGGACGAAGTAGTTCAAAATACATTGGCTGCCAAAAATCAAGAAAAGGCTCTTTTAGAGTTGAATTTGAAAGAAATTACAGATGCTAAACAACGGGCTGTGGCTGAAATGGTGAAAACCAGAGAATTAATTGTCACAAATATTGGCAATTTAAAAATGCAGCAGGCGAAAATAGAACAAGAAAATATTGAATTATTAGCGCAAAATCGCCAACGAGTCGTGGATTCTACGATTCAATTCGCGCAGGCAGAAGCTAAAAAATGGCAAATCATTCAAGAACAAACGGCTAAAAGCATTGAAAAAAGCAATTTAGACGCGGCACAAGCCCGTCAAAAAGCGGCTGAATGGATTGGAAAAACGATTAAAAATGCAGAAGAAGAAGTGAAAAGTATTGAAGACCAACAAGTTGCAGCGATTAAAGAATTGGAAGAAAATCATAAAAAACAAGAACAATTGTTTCAAACCAATTTGGCTGATTTGATTCGGATGAAACAATTGGAAATGGATTCGGTGCGGGCTACCCATTTGCGCGAATTGAATGATTTTCAAAAAAATAATGAAATTAAAAAGGCAAAGTATGATACTGAAATGGCTGAAGCCCGTCAAAAAGCGCAAATCAGTATTACGGCAGCGCAAAAAGAGGCATCAGATTTGATTTATCAAGCGAAACAAGCTGCGGATGCGCAAATTCAGCAAATAAAATCCGAAACGGCTTTGGAAATGGCTCGAATGAAGGCGGAAGCCAAGAAAACAGCCGACGAATTAAGAAAACAATAGCGTTACATGTCACAATTCAATTTTTTTTCGTTTTTTGAAAACTTTTGAATGGTAACAATGTTCTTACTCGAAATAACTTAGTGTATGAAGCCTGACTATCACGCCGCCAGAATGGGGGTTGCGAGCGCAAATTTTTTCAAAAATGATTTTTTTTTCAAAAATGATTTTTTTTGCAAAAAAATCATTTTTGAAAAAATTTGCGCTCGCTGGAAGGTCTTTTTTTAGGTTGTAGTGCACTACGTTCTTAAATCAGTACAAAATTTCAGTTAAAAACAAACCATTGGGCGGTACACTGTAACTTTTCTTGAGCAAAATTTGCTGGTCGAGCGCGGATTGGACGGTTTTCAAATCCAATTGCCCCGTACCAACATGGATACACATCCCTACGATAAGTCGCACCATGCCCCTTAAAAAACGATTTGCTGCAATATGCAGTACAGCCGATTCGCTTTCAAAAACCCATTCGCACCGAAAAAGGTGACAAGACATCGTTGCACTATCGGAATGGGTTTTGCAGAAAGGGAAAAATTCAGTGTAGTTGCATAACAAAGCTGCAGCAGCTTGCATCTCCACTGTGTTTAAACGTTTAAAATCAGCATAAAACCATTGTGTTTCAATGAAAAAGGGATTTTTAACAAAAGTAATATGATATTCATAAGCGCGTCTTACGGCTCCAAATCGAGCGTGTGCATCAGGCTCGACAGGATAAATGCTTTTTATAACAATCATATTACAAATGAATTTATTAAGGCGATTTAAAAAATTCGTTGGAAATACGCCCTCAAAATCGAAATGGGCGGTGTAATGACGGGCGTGTACACCAGCATCGGTTCGCCCACAACCTGTTATTTCAATCGGTTGGCGCAATAAAGTAGCAAATGCCATTTCGATCGTTTCCTGTACAGAAGGCGCATTGGGTTGTCGCTGCCAACCCGAAAAATTGGTACCATTATAGGCTAAATCTATAAAGTAACGCATTGATTAACAAACATTTATGATGAAATCAGTTTTTAATTTTTGAAAAAAACGGGGCGTTCTATTAACAAAATTCCAACCAACCAATGAGGCAATTCATATTCGTAACCCATTTTTGGCACAAATTTAATCTAAAAAAAATCAATGACACGACAAAGTCCAATTATTAAAACCACGACACTGAATAAAGGCTTAACCCCTTCACAAGCAATTAACCACTTCTACCAAGCGATTATTGACAAAGATGTAGAGAAAATTATTCATTTTTACGTTCCAGATGAAAAAACGTATGTGATTTTAGAGGGTCCGCGATATGCAACACTTGGGTTTAACAAAATCAGGAAAGGCTGGAGGGATTTCTGTGATTGCGCCTTGACGATACATTCGATTGAATGGGTGGAAGAGGGCAGCCCTTTTGGAGAAAGTAATGGCGATATGGCTTGGCTTGCAGGGGTGATTCATTTGGCGGGTACAGTGCGCGGTAAACCGTTATTACGCAAATTCCGCGCTTCTTTTGTGTTGCGCAAGCACGAAGAAAGTTGGCGTATTCAACATGAACACATTTCCGCACCGATGAATGACCCTTATGACATGGGCGATTGGTTGAAAAAGTAAAAGTTTAGCTCATCCGCTTTTTAGGTGGAAACAGTTTAATGGCATTCAAATATAAAAAAAATAAATTGATAAAGCATTCACTTGACGCAAGTTTGAAACTTGCGTCAAGTTGGGTTTGATATTGTTTTTAGTTTTCAACCAAAAAAGCGGATGAGCCAAATGTTTTTTGAATTAGGAATTAAGGACGCATTTGCTTGATTTTTTGCAAAAAATCAAGCAAATGCGTCATCCGCGTTCCAATTATATCCTAATTCAAATGCTTATTGGTGGTCAAATGCCACAATCATAGCAGCAACAGTTGATTTACTTTCTATATTTAATTTTAAACTACCCGAAACAGCATCATATTGAATCGCATGATTGGAAATCGTTGCTAATTTTTCACCCAAAACTTTTTCCAAACAAAGGATAAAATCCGACCCATTTTGCGCGGTCGTTTCTAATTTATATTTTAAATCTTTCATATTTAAAGGACTCTTACTCCATAAGATACAACAATAATCCATACCTTTATTATCATCAAAATAAAACGTTTCGTTCTCAGAAGGCAAGGTAATCGCACTGCGTTTTCCAAGATATGGACTTATCGTTTCGGCATGTGGAAACAATAAATCAACCACTTTGCGACTGTCAAAACTAAAAATATACACATACGCAGGTACTTCATTATCGACCAAAATTTGATAATTAGCTCCTTTTTGGACAGCTTTGACGGCTTTATAATATGCTGTAATTTTTGATTTTTGATTCTGAGGCGATAACATAGGATTTAAAACGATTTTTTGTTGTTTTAAATCCACCCATTTTACGTTGCTTTGAAACGAATTTAAATTAGAAACGGGTTTCGCAGTCATTTTGGCGAGTGTCGCGGGCGGCAAAGGCGGCAATTGCAACAAAGGCGGCACTTCCACCGCATAAACGACCCGTTTTTCAAAAGCCTTATACGTCATCCAAACATAACCGTCTGTCCCAAAGTGCGTACCAATCGAATTTAAAACCTCAAAAGCACCCCCATCTTTTTTATCGTCATAACCCACCACACACAACGCATGTCCCAAATTGGAAGCCGTATCCAAAGAGCACACCGCTACAATCACAGGATTCCCTTCTGCCAATGCTTTGCGAATGCTCAAACCTTGTTTCATACGCGGTTCTGTCAATCGATTGAACATAGGCGTAATGCCTTTGAAAGCCTTGATTTTCAATTCATTAGGAATCGTATTGGCACAATTGGTATTAAAATCGCTGTTGCGCAATAAGCCCGCCTGTTGGATTTGACTCATGGCTTTTGCAAAATCGGCTCCATTTTTACAGTTGGCATCTTGATTTTCTTTGATGTGATAATAGAGGTAAGCAGGCGAATAAAACAAGGTTTGCACGAGTGTAGGGTCTGTAATGGACTGCGCCCGTGCCTCCTGAATCGTGAGCGCGTAAGCACTCGCCCAAGCCAAACAAGTTGCCAAATCGCCTTGATTGCCCGCTTGAGGCGCGTAAGGTTTTAGAGACGCACTGATAGGTAATGCAACTTGACCGCGAGTCGCATTTTGGACGCGCAGGGGCAATTGTTTATAAGGATGGTCATTTAATTGGACACCTGATGTGAAAGATTGCGCACAAATGGTACGAGTTATGCCTAAAAAGACGATACCTAAAAAGGTTGTTTTTTTCCACATGCTACAAGCCTTTATTTTATGATTTTAAACCTAAGTAGTTGAATCAAAATAAAACTATCAAAATTCAACTCATTGATAATCAACGTATTTGTATCGAATCAAGGTCGGCGAGGTTACAACCTCGCCGACCTTTTGGATCGGTTATTTCAATTAAACTACTTATGTTTTGAATTAGGACAGCCATTTCCGCTTTGGAAAATTTTCGAAATAGGATGCTTATGATTTCAAAAATTGGAAGGATATTTTCAGTTGTAAGTAGTTGAAGTAAAAGAATCGACAAAAAGAGAGGATTGCTAAAAGGTTGATTTTCAAGATAGTATAACGTTTGGAGGGTTTGAAACCCTCCAAACGTTGTTGTCGATTCTTTTACTTTAACTACTTACAACTGAAAACATCCTTCCAATCTTTGAAATCATAATCATCCTATTTCGAACGATTCAAACCATTTCTTATCGCTTTCGACCAAAATTCAACCCAAAACTCATCCCAATGCGAGCTGTAACACTCAATGGATTGCGTTTTTTAGCATTTAAATAATCATTTTGAATCTCAATATTATTTTGATTAAACGCTGTTTCAGTTGTTTTAAAATCGCTATACGTACCGCCAACACCCATGAATAAATCTGCCCCAATCACATGCCACAACCATTGTGCACCCCAATTCAACATCAACGAATATTCTTTTTCTTTGGCATGAAACAACTGTGGTTTGAATTGTCCTTGATTTTCAACCGCCCGAATCCCTGCTTCAATCGGCTGAAATTGCTTATCCGCATAGCCTAACAAAACACCTGCATACGTCATCGCTTTACGTCCTGTAAACCGTTTGAACGCATAATGTGCCGAAAAACCATCCCAAGTTGGGCGTGTACCAGGCATAAACAAATCTTTATTTTGTTTAATCATGCTAAAACCAAATTCTTGACTGGTTAACGCCGTCCGAAAATCAATATGTCCACCGATATTGCGCTTTTCTTCGCTGTACAACAATGGAATCGTATAAATGCCCACATAGATATTGAATGGATTATTCAACGCTTGTTCGGTCGCTTTTAAATTAATTTCTTCGACGCGCCGACTTTCGCGGCAACGAGTCGTGCGTTTGCGAAAATCATTTGCTTTATTAGATTTACCAAACTCATCATATAATTTTGCAAATTCCTCTAATTCACCACAATTCGTTTCGGAAACAGAAATCGCTAATTTATCTAAAGCCATGATAGCCAATGGTTTATCATCCATTTTGCGGGCTAATTCAACGCCTTCCATCCAAAACAAGGGACTACCATAATTGCCTTGAATCGCCAATCGATACATCAAGGTCGCATTTTCAACTTGTCCATTATTTTTAAGGAAAACGCCCGCTTCGCCAAAACGCCTTGCCATTGGATAGGTCTTATTATCGCCATGAGCTTTCAAAATACGCAAACCGCGTTCAAAAGTAGCATACTTATTTTCGCGCACAATTTGCTGATGTTCAGCATTTAACGCAAAATAAGAACGAATCATATAAACGGCATCATCCAAATATTCAGTTTCGGTGATGACTCCTCTTTTTTTGAGGTAAATGTCCAAAACCCGATTATACCCAATGTATTTATACCAATCGGACGTATTGCTATGCGCCAAACCCAAACGAGTCATTTGCAACGCATCATCATATTTGCCCAAATTGAAACTAATTTCGCCCATACAAGTGTAAAACTCAGCTTGGGTTGGTGCGAAATTGTCCCATTTGACGACAAATTTTTTGCCGAAAAACGGATAATTCATCGGAAAATCACTCGCTTTAAACGCAATCATAGGTTCTGCAATGGTTTTGAACACTTGATAAGCGGTTGCATGTTCCTTTTTCATGCCATAAGCAAACCCTAATTCATATTCCAAATTGGTTTTGAAATAACGGGCTACTTTAATTTGTTCTGCGGTTCCTTCTCGAAGGACATTTTCCAAAAACGCAATCCCTTTTTCTTGGCGATTGAGGATGGCAGTCATGTCTGCATCGGTGATTTTGGTCGCTTTCAAACCTTTGGAATACTCGCGCAACGCGTTGTAAATGTCAACACCTTGCTCCAAATTTTGAGCAGGTGTTTGGGCAGATACGCCAGAGGACAAGCACAAAGGCAAACATAAAGAGACTATAATGGTATATTTTGTCATAGTGGTCAAGTTTTAGACATTAACATAAAAATAAATCATTCGGTTGTTAAATGTGTATTTGTTTGAAACAATTTTATTTTAAAAATATAAATATTTTATGGTTTAAAACGAAAAAACCATGCCATGCCTGCTGTTTAAAAACGGTATTTTTGAAATATATATAATGGTATTTTGTTTTTTAATCAAAAAAGGTATGAAATGGAGCAGCGAATTACAAAAAAAGCGTACTTTTGATAAAAACTCCGTTTTATGAATGCTATTAATCCATTGCAACATTATTTGTTGGGAGAAATTTCAAAACGTTTCTTAAAAAAGACCGATGCGATTGACGCACTTTCTCATCTTTTGAATGTGGGGAAAGATGCCATTTACAGGCGGCTGCGGGGCGATACGGTTCTCTCGCCCGACGAATTGACCTTATTAGCGGGTAAATTCAACATTTCATTGGATAGTTTTATCTTTAAAAACACGGATGCAGTGGTTTTTACCTTCAATCCGTTTAGTTATACGGTGAAAACGTTTGAAGATTATTTAGAATCCGTTTATCGGGATGTGGCAATGATGTATCAGATTCCGGGCGTGAATGTTTGGTATGCGTCTGCGGAAATTCCTTTGTTTTATTACATTATTCATCCTGAAATCATCAATTTCAAACTTTATGTTTGGGGTCGAACCGTGTGGAATTTTGAATATTTACAAAACAAAAAGTATCATCAAGACATCATTCCATACACCGTTTTCCGAAAAGCGGAGGAAACCCATCATTTTTATCGACAAATCCCAACAACTGAATTGTGGACGCTCAATTTGATTGATAATACTTTAAATCAAATTGAATATCATATTGTCACAGGTTTGTTTCAAAATCCGCCTGATGCGTTAGTCATTTGCGACAAAATGGAGGATTTGACTTGGCATATGCAGGCAATGGCAGAACATGGACGCAAATTTGCGCATGGCAAACCTTCGGAATCGAATGGGGCAAAATTTGAATTGTATCATAATGAAATGATTTATACCAATAATACGATTTACGTGCAATCGCCGATTGGTCAAATGGTTTATACGACGCATGGAAATCCTAACTTTTTGAAAACGACGGATAAACGCATGTGTGATTATACACATGCTTGGTTTGAACGCGTGATGCATAAGTCTTCTAAAATTAGTTCACAAGGCGAAAAAGGACGCAAATGGTATTTTGACCAATTGCGGCGGCGCATTGAAGCGGTACGCCTGCGCATCGAACAAGCGATACCGTAAAACCTAACATATGACTGTTAGAGATAAAATGACTTAAAATTAAATGCGTTTAAAAAAAAGTTAAAACGTAGCTTTTTTGGAGTGAATCCCTTAATTTTGTTCCCAGAGGAGGTTTAAAAAGTTAATTTAAAAAATAAATAATCATAAATTAATGATAATCAATAAATTAATTTTTTATTTTTACAAAAAACAAACTAAGGGATAAAACCGATGTCTTTAAAAAAACAAATTTGCCTGATAGGGCTTTGTGTTGCCAGTTATTCCATTTCGGCGCAAAAGCCCCCTAAGAAAACAACTATTCCCTCAACCGTTTCCAAATTGGATACACCTGTTATAGGCGTTCCGAAGCAACCTAATTCGGATGCTTTATACACAGGTGGATCCGATAAACCGCAAACTTTTGAAGATTATTTGGTGCAATTGGCGATTCAAAACAATCCAAATGTGGAAGGTTTAGGCGAAGAAGTGAGTATCCGAAAAGAAGAAATCAAGGTAGTGAAAAGCGATTGGAAACGCAATATATTGATTAACTACAATTT
Organism: Bacteroidota bacterium; assembly: GCA_039804385.1. GTDB lineage: Bacteria > Bacteroidota > Bacteroidia > Chitinophagales > Saprospiraceae > JAAFJT01. Next base: position 1,755 of record JBDLWG010000544.1, on the reverse strand, counting down.
AAATGAAAGTAATTTTCCTTATTTATTGAAACACACGTTTGGAGTAACGCGTGTTTTTGGGCGTGATTTGATAAATGAACGGATTCCCGAAGTCGTCACGTATCCGCTTTGGAACTGGGGCATTCAACTCAGTGTGGGTGAATTGGTGCAACGCAAGTACAAGGTCAAAATGGCGGAATCCAAACAAAAAGTGGCAGAATATGATGTTTTGTCCAAAAAAAATAAGATACGCGGCGAAGTGATGAAAGCATGGAATCTTTTTCGGAGTGCGCAGGAAGTTTTAAAAATTCGGATTCAAGTATTGGATGTGACAGAAGCCAATAAAGTCTTGATTTCAGAACTTTTCTCCTTAAATAAGAGCAAATTTGAGGAGTTAAATATGGCAAATAAATCTTATTTTGACGCATTGGAAGGCAAAATCAAAGCTGAATGGGACATCAAAGCTGCAAAATCGGTTTTGGAAGAGATGATTGGAGCAAAATGGGAAAGCGTTGAAAAAGTGAAAGGGGCCTATGACGTTTTAGAAAAAAATAAATAATTTCATTTCTAACCGCGCCAAAAGGTCATCGCAATTGTAGCCGCGATGACCTTTAAACAATTGATAATCAATATTTTAAAAACTGGTTCAAAAGAGCAATAAAAATATTTGAGCATAAAAAAACAATGTTGTAAATTTGCAAACTCAACTTTCTAATACCACAAACCCAATTCTATGAACGAAACTTATTATCTATTGAAATTACTATGAGCAAAATCATCCTTTTTGCTTCCTGCTTGTTCCCGCTATGGGCGGCGGCGCAAGTGTCCTATACAGCAAATGACTTCATTCGACCTTACAACGGCGATTTCAGACCAGGCGTGAATTTAGATGTTTATCGCGGTTTCTCAGATGAACAATTGGGCATTTTGGCGGCAGGCAAGCCTGATTTAAATGTTCAAGGTGTCGGCATCAAGGCTTTGAGACCTGGATTATTCGACGATTTTTTGGAAAATTATGGTTTTACGGCTCGTTTAAACACCTTTCAGCTTTGGGATTCGCTTGGTTTGCGCGAAAATACGGTCATGGTTGGTTTTCCCAGTGAAAATCATCGGGATTCTACACAATATTGTTCGGGGATTCGCTCCGCGCTTTTTGCTAATATGTACGAACCCATTTGGGATAATGGCGAAAATGGTACGCCCGTCAATGAGCGCAATCATTACGCGCTGTACCTCTATAAAACGGTGCAAACCTATAAAAAGCATGTCAAATTTTGGGAAATTTGGAATGAGCCGGGCTATGATTACACAGGCGGCAAAGGTTGGCTGCCCAGAGGGGCGGCGGGCAATTGGTGGGAAAATAATCCTGACCCTTGTGATTATAAATTGCGTGCTCCAATTTTTGGATATATACGATTGCTACGCATTAGTTATGAAATCATAAAGCGTTTAGATTCAACGGCTTATGTAACAACTTCAGGATTGGGTTATCCCAGTTTTTTAGACGCAATTTTGCGCAATACGGATAATCCTGCCAATGGAAATGTCAATACGGCTTATCCCAAAAAAGGCGGCGCGTATTTCGATGCGATTGCCTATCATACCTATCCTCATTTCGACGGCAGTTTGCGGCATTATGACGGACAGCGCGGCGTTTGGGTGAATTATCGCAACTCAGATGCCGCAGCACAAGGAATTGACAAAATAAAAGTTGGTTTTCAAAACGTTTTAAATCTTTATGGTTATAATGGACAACAATATCCGAATAAAATGTGG
>JBDLWG010000543.1:0-8483 GCA_039804385.1 Bacteroidota bacterium | reverse complement strand
AAAACCGATAATTCGGCTTGATTTAACAAAAATTCGCCCAAATTCGCTGTTTGATTTTCCAACGCCGTTGCAGGCGCAAAACCTGTTTTTTTCAAAACTTCCGAAACCAATCGTTCTGAATTGGTTGGCAAAATCCCTAACGAATCGCCCGCTTGATAGGTCAATCCTGAATTTTCTAAGGATAATTCCAAATGATAGGTTTCTCGGTCTGAACCGCGTCCGTTCAATTGGATTTTTTCTAAAACAGTGGCTCCAAAAGGATTTTTGCGGTCAAATTTAGGTATTGACGGCAAACTTGAAGCTGTTTTTACAAAACTATTGGCTGTTTGCGCGGTTGCGGATTCATATTTTTGGGCAATCGCCGCCACCACAGCATCCCCCCATTTTTCTGAATCATCGTGAAAATCAACATCACAATCCACTCGATTCGTCAACCTTCTGCCGCCTAATTTTGATAATTGTACGTCAAAATCAATCCCTGTTTGACAAAATTGCAAATAACTCTTGTCTCCCAAAGACAAAATGGAAAAATCCAAATCAGTCAATTTAGGAGCGCGTTGTCCATGCAAGAGTTGATGTAAGGTTTCGGCAGCCGCAGGCGGTTCGCCTTCGCCATAAGTGCTGACAACGACCAACAAAATTTTATCCGATTTCAAACGCGGTGTTGGATATTCGTTCATATCCACTAATTCGGATTGCCAACCGCGTGTTTGGATTTTTGCGGCAACCGATTTAGCTGCTTTTTTAGCATTGCCCGATTGTGTACCGTATAAAATCGTAATTTTCGGGATTTCAACTTTCGAGTTTACACTGTTAGGAACCGTTTTTGCCGTCGCAAGTCCATAAAAATAGCCACTCAACCACAATAATTGCGCTTCTGGCAAGGTCTGTACCCATTTTTGAATGGTTTCATTTTCCAACCCAATGGGTATCGAAGAAGGTATTTGCATTATTAAAATTTTTAATATTTTTAACGGTGTGGTACAATTGGAACGCGGATGACGCGGATGGACAGATTTTCGCGGATTTTTTTATTTTTTGAGTTTTTACAAAATTTTAATTAAAATTAAAATTTTAAAAAGTATAAAATTTTGTATAAACAAAAAAATCCGTGAAAATCCATCCCATCCGCGTCATCCGCGTTCCAATTGTACCACACCTAATGATTCTATAATTTGTTCCATCGTATGATAACGAACCACTTCACCCAAGACAATCACCGCAGGAGCATTCAAAAGAGCCACTTCAGACCGACTCAAAATCGCATCCACCGTACTAATGATAACCTGTTGATTCGCCAAAGTCGCATTTTCGACCAAAGCAACAGGCAAATTTCCTTTGCCTGATGCTTTAAAAAGCGCAATAATCTCTTGCAATCGCCGCAATCCCATCAAAATCACAAAAGTCATATCCACTTTTGCAGCGATGTTTGCAGCCAATTCGATTTCGGGCGAAAGTTCATTCAATTCAGTCGTTGCCGTCATCACCCAGAAACTTCGACTGACACTTCGATAGGTCATCGGAATCCCAATGCTCCCCGCCGCCGCTATCGCACTCGATATGCCTGCCACATAAGCCGTTTCAAGTCCATGCGCTGCCGCGTACAACATTTCTTCGCGCCCGCGCCCAAAAATGAAAGGATCGCCGCCTTTCAAGCGCACCACATGCCCACAATTTTCAGCATATTCAACAATAATTTCATTTATATCGTCTTGACTATAAGCCTTGTAACCGCGTCTTTTCCCTACAAAACATTTGACCGCATCAGGAGCCGCCCAATCCAACAGCGCAGGATTTACCAACGCATCATACAAAACAACATCCGCAGATTCCAACGCTTTTTTGCCTTGCAAAGTCAATAAATCTACCGCACCAATGCCCGCACCAACTACGGTTAATTTAGGTTTTTTCATCATTCATTTTCATTTAACACAATCATCCCCGCCGCTACCGTGTGATGATTGTTAGGATGAACCAATACAAAACTGCCTGTTTGTCGATTCGTGTTATAAGTATCAAAAACAATAGGTTGAGCCGTCCGCAAACGCACTTTTACAATCGCATTCAAGGTCGCTTTTTCAACTTCTATTTTTTCTAAGGTTGAAATATCTAATTGATAATCAATACTTTGCACAATTACTTTTACCGTATTAGACCCATTTTGCAATAGCAAACGCGCTCCATTTGTCAATGCCTGTTTTTCATCAAACCAACACAAATAGGCTTGTAATTGCGAACCCACTTCTACGGTCGCGCCTTGCACAACAATCGAATCACCGCGAGAAATATCAATATTATCTTTCAAGTGCAAAACTACCGATTGCCCCGCAATTGCCGTCTCTACTTCCTGCAAATTTTCCTCAATTTTAACAATTTCAGAAGGTAAATCAGAGGGCAAAACCAATATTTTATCCCCTTTTCGATACACACCACTCTGAATCCGACCTGCATAACCACGATAATCCGAACCTTGTGGGCGAATCACATATTGCACTTGAAACCGCGATTCTGCCGTTTGTGGCGGAATGATTGGAATCGTTTCCAAATAATTCAACAATGTTTCGCCTTTATACCAAATTATATTTTTAGAAGACGTGACTACATTATCCCCATTTTTGGCAGACATGGGAATAAAAGTCACTTTTGGCAATTTTAAACGATTGGTTAAAACCAAATATTTTGTTTTAATTTGTTCAAAAATAGCTTCCTCGTAACCGACTAAATCCATTTTATTTACAGCGACAACAATTTGTGTCAAATTTAACAACGAAGCCAACAACGTATGCCGCACCGTTTGTTCGACCACTCCAAATCGGGCATCTATCAACACAATTGCCACATCTGCATTGCTCGCGGCAGTTATCATATTTCGAGTATATTGAATATGACCAGGCGCGTCTGCAATGATAAATTTGCGTTTTTTCGTCGTAAAATATTTATAAGCCACATCAATCGTAATCCCCTGTTCGCGTTCTGCCCGCAGACCGTCTGTGAGCAAAGCCAATTCGACCGTTTCTTGACCATTGTGTTTTCTTTGGCGTTCAATCGCTTCCCGAATGTCGAGCGAAACCGCCTCACTATCCCACAACAAACGCCCAATCAAGGTACTTTTGCCATCGTCCACACTGCCACAAGTAATGAATTTTAATACGTCCATTTTTTAAATTATTTGTTTTTAAATGATGTTTAAATTTATGAATCAATGATTTACAAATAATTAAAAATAGCCATTCTTTTTTCGGTCTTCCATAGCGGTTTCAGAAAGTTTATCATCTAAACGCGTCATACCGCGCTCGCTGACCCGCGCTTGAATCACTTCTTCGATAATCGCCTCCAACGTCGTTGCCGAACTTTCGACCGCCGCCGTACAAGTTGCATCGCCCACTGTGCGGAAACGAACTGGCAATTGCACGATTTCATCGGTCGGTTCGAGGCGAATGTGCGGCGTAACCGCCAATAATTGCCCCGATTCTAAGCGCACACATTCGCGCAAATGAGCGCGATAGATAGACGGAATTATAATATTTTCACGGCGAATATAATTCCAAACGTCCAATTCAGTCCAATTAGAAATCGGAAAAACGCGCATATTTTCGCCTTTATCCAATCGTCCATTCAAAATATGCCACAATTCAGGGCGTTGCGCTTTGGGATTCCATTGCCCAAAAGCGTCCCTAACACTGAAAATACGTTCTTTGGCGCGGGCTTTTTCCTCATCCCGTCTCGCGCCGCCGATGCAGGCATCGAACTCAAATTCCTCAATTGTATCCAATAAAGTATAAGTTTGCAACGCATTTCGAGAAGGAAAACGCCCTTTTGGGTCTTGCAAACGGTGTTTTTGAATGGAATCTTCCACTTTGCGGACGATGAGTTTTTCACCAATCGTATTTGCTAAGTAATCGCGGAACGTCAATACTTCTTCAAAATTGTGTCCTGTATCAATATGCACCAAAGGAAACGGAAATTTGCCCGGACGAAACGCTTTCAATGCCAAATGTACCAAAAGAATCGAATCTTTCCCACCCGAAAACAAGAGTGCGGGGCGTTCAAATTGACCCGCCACTTCGCGTAAGATATAAATCGCTTCCGCTTCCAAAGCATCCAGATAATCAAATGATTTATTATTAATTTTCATAATTGTTTGATTTTTAATTGTTTAAAATTGTTTTTTCGGAACGATGTGTAATCCGCATTCTTTTTTCGCATCCATTTCCCACCACCAGCGACCTGCTCTAAAATCTTCGCCTGCTTTAATCGCTCGCGTACACGGCGCACAACCAATGGATACGAAACCTTTATCATGCAATGGATTATAGGGAATTTCTTGTTCGTGAACATATGATTTTACTTGTTCAAATGTCCAATCCAACAAAGGGTGAAATTTTATCAATTGAAACGAATCATCCCACTCTAAAAAGGGCATTTGACCGCGATTTGCCGATTGCGCCGCCCGAATCCCTGTTATCCAAATGCGTTGTTTGGATAAGGCACGTTTCAATAATTCCACTTTGCGCACGCCGCAACACGCCTGTCTATTTTCAACCGATTCGTAGAAACCATTCACACCTTGTTGTTGAACTAATTGCGTAATAGCTTGATTATCAGGAAAATACACCTCAATTTTACCTTGATACAAATCAAGTGTTCGCTGCCAAGTGTCATACGTTTCTTGAAATTGACGACCTGTATCCAGCGTAAAAACGCGAATCGGCAACTGATTTTTGAAAATCAAATGACTTATCACTTGGTCTTCCAATCCAAAACTGGTCGAAAATACGATTTCATCTTGAAAGGTTTGCACCAAATAATGCAAGCGTTCCAACAAAGATAAAGGTTGTAAAATCTCCTTTAACGCCATGACAGCGTTCCCTTGAATAGACATAATTGTTTGATAATAATGGGTAATTAATTGGAAAACAATGATTTGTGTTTAGAATACAGGATGATACAAGGCATTATTGGTAAGTGCATTACCAATTAGACTATCTTAATCTGAGTTCTAAAAATTGGAATTAACAACAACAGCAGCAACAGCAACGAACCTTGACTGGAGAAATCAAGTTTGAAGTAGAGGCAGATTTGGGAGCGAAAAACGCGCTGTTAAAAATGGTTGCTTGCATGACGATTGATGTTTTTATATTGCTAAAAATATAGCTGGATTTGGCACCTTATTGATTTACAACGGTTGCCGACGCTTCTATGAGCCTATCTCTCCGCGTCTCTGTATAAAAACAATTTTTGATTTAAAAATTGATGGTGCAAAGCTATATGCAATCTTTGAATTGTACAATAGCTATTTTCAAATAATGAAAAATCGATACAAAATATTAATTAAAACATTTTAACAATATTTTATTTTAAAAAGTTGCAATAAAAAGCATTTTGTATCGATTTGAAAGCCTTAATCAAATGTAAAAATGAATATTTATTCATATGAATATTGCATCATTTTTACATATTTTGTTTAAAAAACACATTTTTTGTAAAAATATTTCAATTTAAAAGTGAGTACTTACGTAAAGTCCCCCCACTTTATGGAGACTTACGTAAAGTGGGGGGACTTACGCAAAGTCCCCCCACTTTATGGAGACTTACGTAAAGTCCCCCTACTTTATGGAGACTTACGTAAAGTCCCCACCATTGATAATCAATTCAATATATGCCGTTAAAAGCCGAATCCCATAAGCAGTCGCACTTTGTTGTGTTGATAATTCAGTCGTAGAAAATGCCATACCCGCAATATCCAAATGTGCCCAATGTGGATGTTTATCTGTAAAAACTTCTAAAAATTTCGCCGCACTAATCGCTCCCGCCATCGGTTTTCCGCTAAAATTGCTCAAATCCGCCACATCTGATTTCAAATCTTCAGCATATGAATCCCAAAGCGGCAATCGCCATACTTTTTCGCCCGTCAACTCGCCCGCCTGTGTCAATTGCGCTGCCAAAGTATCGTCATTTGCAAACAGACCTGCGCAATGATACCCAAACGTGCCAATCACGGAACCTGTCAACGTTGCCAAATCAATGAGTGTATCAGGATTATAATTTTTAACCATATATGCCAAGCCATCTGCCAAAATAATGCGCCCTTCCGCATCCGTATCAATCACTTCAATCGTCTTGCCGAGATACGAACCCACCACATCACCCGGTTTTGTTGCCTTTCCATCCACCATATTTTCGGTACTCGGAATGATGCCGATGAGGTGAACAGGCAATTGCAACCGCGCCGCCAACTCTATCGTCCCCAAAACCGCCGCCGCACCGCCCATATCCGACTTCATTTTATGCATATTCGTCGAAGATTTGATGCTGATGCCACCCGTATCAAAGGTCACGCCTTTGCCTACGAGTCCAATTTTTGTCAACTTTTTGTTGGTTTTTTCGCTCGGAAGGTACTCCATAATGATAAATCGAGGTTCTTCTGCACTACCCCGATTGACCGAAAGTAAGGCATGAAGCCCCTTTTCGATACACTTTTTTTTATCAAAAATCGTCGTTTTATAACCAAATTGTTTGCCTGAAGCCTCTGCCCATTCGCCTAATACACGCGGTTGTTTGAAATTAGAAGGCGCATTGACCAAATCCATTAAGCGCATTTGCGTCTCTGCCGTTTTCAACCCTTTTTGCGCAACTAATTGTAAATAAGGATGTTGTGCACAAATCGTAAGCATGGCTTGTTCCTTTTTAAAGGGATGAACGCCATTCCCATCCGTTTTATGCAAGCCCACTTGATACGCGCCTACACAAAGTCCATTCACTGCCGCCGTCAAAAAAGCATTTGAAGTCGTACCAATCGTGGACACCCGCCAATCCAAAACAACATCATGGGTCAAACGCGCCTTTTGCGTAAAAGCAAAATGCCGAAAAATAGCCAAAACGTCTCCCAAAGACGGATTCGTTCCTAAACCTACTAAAAAAACCTTGCGTTCACTGCTCTGTTCGGGATACAAAAGAAGGCTTTCTTTCGCCTCCGCTTTAAAATCTTTTTTTAAAAGAACTGGGTTTTGCTTAAAATCAATGGCTAAACGCTCCAAAAGGGCTTCGGAGGTAGCATTTTTAAATATCGGTACGATGACCAAAGGAGCATCGTTGAGATGTGCGACGAAGTTTATTTTCATTTTCTCGTATCTTCTCCAAAAAACGTTTTTTTTGGAAGCTGTTAATTGTAAAGGATTTAAATAATTATATTTTTTTAATTTGATTTAGGGGTAGCAAAAAAAAAAGCCATAAAACGTTTGGCAGGGCAAATGTAAGCATATTACTCACTTTCCCACCTAAAACGCCTTACAGCCATTTAAAAAAATGGTGTATATTAAACTAAAATTAAAGGTAATCTCTTCGTTAAACAGGAGTGGTTTGAAATAACCATTCGACTGCTTTTGTAAATTCTTGTCCCCACCGCGTTTCGGTGTGTTGCCCTTTGGGGTCTATGGATAAATTTATTTTAAACTTTTTGTTTTTAAAATCTTGATTTTCCAATTGTTTTTTCGCTCGACGCAGGTTTGGAAGCATATTTGCCCCTTCTTGACCGCCTCCATACAAGTAAACTCGAATCGAATCCATCGTTTCATACATTGGCAAATGAAGATTCGCTCCATTCATCACCCACAAAGACGGCGAAAAAACCATCCATCGACCAAAAATCGTTGGATATTGTAACCCTGTATAAAGCGAAATCAAACCACCCAAAGAAGAACCGCCAATACCTGTAAAAGCAGGTGCGGACTTGGTTCTGAACGATTTATCCATATGTGGTTTTAATACTTCGACTAAAAAACGCATATAATTTTTACCTTGTTCATCAGTTGGCGTGTATTCCCGAATCCGATCCATGCCGCCGTGTTCTATCATCACGACGATAAAATCCAACTTATTTTGCTCGGATAACACTGCCATTTTCTGGTCAATCGCCCAATTACCATAGGCTGAACGCGCATCTGCCAAATTTTGTCCGTCATTTAAATACAAAACAGGATAATATTTGGTTGCTTGTTGTTGATAATCATGTGGCAACAAAACCCGCACGCGGCGATATTTACCCAAACTCGGTATGAAAAAAGCATCCGAAATCAATTGTTTTTTAGGCAAAAACTGAGGTGTAAACGAAAGCCCATAACTCATCCATCGCAATACGACATCGGATACGATACGCATTTGCTGTGGCGATGTAATGACTCGATTCACAATCATTTCGCCTAAAACATCCAATTCTTGATGCTCCCAATCGCCCCTAACATACTTGTATTCAAGGGTTTGTGGCAACGTTACATCTTTTGGAAAAGAAAATATGAAATGTCCTTTACTTATTTTTTGCATCTTGAAACGCTCATCCGAAGTACTCCAACCATTAAAATTGCCCGTGATGAATATCGGACGCAGCTCGGTATCACTATCCGATGGCGTTTTCAATTCTAAGGTTAAGGTTTGAGTAGGCTCCTGTTCCTTTTGAGGTGGCTGCTGTTGTGTAGTGCCCATCTTTT
>JBDLWG010000542.1:0-3109 GCA_039804385.1 Bacteroidota bacterium | reverse complement strand
GGTGGAAAAGTACGCGTTCGGGCGAAAATAGAGATTTCAAAAGATAAAAAATCATTGATTATCAATGAGTTGCCTTATGGAACGACGACAGGGGATTTGATTGAGAGCATCCTCAAAGCAGTCGATAAAGGCAAAATTAAAATCAAAAAAGTCGTTGATAATACGGCGGCAAATGTGGAAATTGGGATTGAATTAATGCCCGGCACTTCGCCCGATGTGACGGTGGATGCCTTGTATGCGTTCACGGATTGTGAGATGAGCATTTCGCCGAATGCCTGTATTATCGTTCAAGACCGACCGCATTTTTTGGATGTGCATGATATTTTGACGCGTTGCACGTTTCAAACGCGGGATTTATTGAAACGCGAATTGGAAATTCGGCGCGGTGAATTGGAGGAATTGATGCACTTTGCTTCGTTGGAGAAGGTTTTTATTGAAAATCGCATTTATCACAAGATTGAAACGGCGGAAAGTTGGGAACAAGTATTGGAAATTATTCCAATGCAATTGAAAAAATATGTCGTTCCAATCGAAGAAAAACCGCGTTCCAATGATAAACGCATTCGATTATTCCGCCCTGTGAATGAAAACGATGTGTCTCGGTTGACCGAAATTAAAATTAAGCGCATTTCCAAATATAATGCGTTTGCAGTCGAAGAATACTTACAAAAATTACAAAAAGAGTACGAACAAGTCAAATTTAATTTGGATCATTTAAATGATTATTCGATTCAATATTTTGAAAATTTGTTGAAAAAGTACGGAAAAGGGCGAGAACGCAAAACGGAAATCCGCGTTTTTGACACGATTCAAGCCGCAGAAGTGGTGGCAAATAATGCAAAATTATATGCCAATTTCAAAGAAGGTTTCATTGGTTTGGGTTTGAAAAAGGACGATTTTATCAGCGATTGTTCGGATATAGACGATATTATTGTGTTCCGCAAGGATGGCAAATTCCAAGTGGTGAAGGTAGCGGATAAGGTGTTTGTTGGGAAGGATTTGCTTCATGTGGCAGTCTGGCGCAAAGGCGATGAGCGAACCACCTACAATTTGGTCTATTTGGATGGAAAGACAGGTGTTACGTATGCAAAAAGATTTAATGTAACGGCGATTACACGCAGTGCAGAGTACGATTTGACGCAAGGAAACCCTAATTCGCGGGTACTTTATTTTACGTCGAATCCTAATTCGGAGTCTGAAATTGTAGAAATTGGCTTATCGCAATCTTCCACCGCGTTGAAAAAGGTGCTTTCGTACGATTTTGCAGAATTGGCAATCAAGGGCAGAACGGCGCATGGCAACATCGTTTCCAAATATCCCGTGCGCCGTGTGACGCAAAAAGAGGCGGGCAAATCGACGATTGGAGCAAAGAAAATTTGGATGGATAGCGTCAGTGGGAAATTAAATGCGGATGAACGCGGTCAATATTTGGGTGAATACGATACAGGCGATAAAATTATAGCGATTTACAAAGATGGAACGTATGAAATTTGCGAACCCGAAATCAATAAGTATTTTGAAATCAATCCTTTATGTCATATTGGAAAATGGGATATGGAAACGGTGGTTGCTGCTGTCTATTTCGATGGCAACAAAGAATGGACGATGGTAAAACGTTTCAAAATTGAAACCTCGAAAATCAACGAAAGGTTTCTTTTTGTAACGGAGCATAAAAAAACGCAATTATTATTTGTTTCGGTCGAACCCAATCAGAAATTTCAATATTCGATAAAATTAGGTTCTAAAAAAGTGGATGGCGTAGCGAATTTGGATGAATTAGCGGAAATCAAAGGTTGGAAAGCCATCGGCAATAAAATGACCGACCAAAAAATAATGAATGTGAGTTTAGTCGTTGCGGAAGAGCAAGATGCAATTACCTTGTTTGATGCGTAAATTTTTTGAGTCTCTGACAAATTTTGTGGAAAAAAGTAGGTTTCGGAAACCTTGAAGGTTTCCGAAACCTATGCGATATCAACATTGTGGGATAAAATCAGCAAGGAATTTATTGGCAACTAATTGGTAGCCAATATTTCAAATAAATGAAAATACGTAATTTAATTTTGATTTCAATTCAAAAATAAATATATTATATTAAATAATGCCAATAATTTAGAATAAATATAAAAATTGGAGTTGTTTTTGTGGTAATAAATCAAGATATATTTTGCATTTGCGTAAAAAAAGTGTAGTTTTGAAGGAAAATCGTTGCTTTTCTAAACTTCGCCAAAATCATTAGCAATGTCTATAATAGCTATCGCCGCTTCAAGAGCAAAAAAAAATAAGCGTTTTCCGCAACCTAAGTTGTTGACTTACAACGATTATGCTGCGCTTACGCCTCCTGATAATGGCAATTATGAACTTCATAACGGTAAAATTGTTACAATGCCCTCTCCGCTTGCTGCCCATCAACTTGTAAGTAGCAATTTGCATACTGAAATGGGACATTGCGTCAGACGAAATCAACTGGGGCGCATTATCGCCGCGCCGATGGATGTGCGCTTCACGCCAAATGATGTAGTTAAGCCCGATTTAATGTTCATTCCGACCCATCGTTTGAACATTATCCAACGCATTATTGAAGGTGCGCCCGATTTGATTATTGAAATCAAATCCGATGGCAATACGCAACATGAAATGATTTATAAAAAATATTTATATGAAATAGGAGGCGTACAAGAATATTGGATTGTCTATCCCGAATCCAAAAAAGTCCGACAATATGAATTGATTGACCATGAATTGCATCATGTTCGTACTTTAAACATGGGTGATACGTTGCGTTCCATCACATTGACAGGTTTTGAAATGACTGTTGATGCTATTTTTGAATGATAAGTGCTGCAACCTTTGTTGTCGCAGGTTTTTAGTCGGAAATAATTTTTAAATAAAAAAATTATTTCGATGAAACGGGGGACTTACGTAAAGTCCCTCTATTTATCTTTGGCGATTCATAATAATTGTGTAAATTTGCCTCAATTTGAATCAAAATTAAGATAATCAATTGATTTTCAATGGGAAGAGCATTTGAATACCGGAAAGCCTCTAAGCTGAAACGCTGGGCAAGTATGGCTAAAAATTTTACAAAAGTAGGTCGGGAAATCGCTATTGC
>JBDLWG010000541.1:0-3524 GCA_039804385.1 Bacteroidota bacterium | reverse complement strand
GAGGCTTTGAAGGAGAAACCAGGCATTATTGGGCGCAAAACGACCACTTTTAAAGGCTATAAATTTGCAGAAACGGTTGAAACCTTAAAAATTCCTACCATAGATGCTTCGGATATTGATGCGGTTGATTTGCAAAAAGATAAGCGTTTTTGGGAAAAAAATCGCCATGAAAGTTTGTCTAAAAATGAACAAGCCGTTTATACGATGATTGACAGCATTAAAAATGTGCCGATTTACAAATCCTATGTGGATATTTTGGAAACCTTATTGAGTGGTTATAAAAGTATTGGAAAAATTGATTTGGGCCCGTATTTTTCCACGTATTCCAACAATCCTGTGGAAGGACATCGATTTCGATTGGGCATTCAAACCAATCAAACATTGAGTGAACGCTACCGAGTAGGCGGTTATGCGGCGTATGGTTTGCAGGATAAGGAATGGAAATATGGGGGGCATTTGAAATGGATTATGAATCGAAAACCGCGTATTGTGATAGGGGTATCTCATGTGAAAGACATTATTTCCAATAGTTTAAGTACCGAATCGACCAATTCAAGTAATTGGTTTTCAGGGTTTTATCGTCGTCCTGTATTGTTTAAATTGACCGCCATGCAGGAGTCTAAGATTTCTTATGAACGGTATTGGAAAGGCGGTTTATCCAATAAAATGATCTTATTGAATCGGACGCTTACCCCTTTACGCCATCCTGTGGGCGCGGGTACGGGTTTCAATTATGCGTATTTGAGGAATCCCGAAATCCCAACCCAAGTGGATACCTCCTTGACAACAACAGAAGGAATCTTGAAATTTCGGTATTCCAAAGGCGAAAAATACATTGACAACGCGTTTGGTCGGACGGCGATTACCAATCGGAAACCGATTTTGGAAATGCAATATACGTTTGGGATGGGCGGCAAAGGTGTCGGCGCGAATTACCATAAAGTAGAATTAGATTTTTCGGGGCGATTGGATGTAAATCCGATTGGATGGACGAGTTGGTGGTTTACGGCAGGCAAGACTTTTGGTACCTTGCCTATGCCTTTATTGCACGTCATGTTGGGCAACGAGTCTCGCGGATACGATAGATGGTCTTTCAATGGGATGAATAATTACGAATTTGCCGCAGATGCTTTCGTGACGATGAACTTGACGCACCACTTTGAAGGATTGATTTTCAATAAGTTACCGTTATTGCGGCGGTTGAATTGGCGCGAAGTCGCTTCATTCAGAGCCGTTGTAGGAACAATGACAACCGCGAATTTGAATAATAATAAATTAAATCTTTTCAATCCTGCGGTGGCAAGTCCGAATAATTACATTGGTTTCAGAGTGCCGAATCAACCGTACATGGAGGCAGATATAGGCATTGAAAATATATTTAAAGTATTGAAATTATCCGCCGTTTGGAGATTGAATTATTTGGATAATCCAGAAGCAAGTCCTTTTTCAATTCGATTGGGCTTTGATTTCAATTTTTAAAACTTGGATTTATCGGCTTCTTTGGATGATAATCAGCGTAATTAAAAGTCGTCGAGGTGCAACCTATCCATTACCCACAGAATGATTGTTGGTATTCAAATGATTCTACAAATGTTGCGGTGCGATGCACCTTTTTTGATTCTGTGGGTAGTGGTATTGATTAAATGATTCCAAGTCTCGCCTCCATCTGTGGAACGCCAAATCCCATACCCTCTATTATAATCGGAGAGCCAACTTCCTCGTTGATTGCTGGCAATTCGATAGTCCTCGCCTGTTCCAAAATACAACGTTTTACCAGTGACATCGAATGTATCAATCGCAATCGTTGAGATGTTTAAATTAAAAAAAAAATCATTCACAGGTCGCCAAATGCCACTGGTAATGTCATCCGTTACCCATAATCCACCCGTAATGCCTCCTACAAACGCTTTGCGCTGATTAGGCATGATGAGTAAAGACCGAACTCTACCACCTACTTCGTTTTCAGGTCCCAGTTCAACCCAATCAAGGGTTTTACCCCGATGCTGTTTTTGTTGTTTAATAGTCGTGTTATAAGCACTCCAAAGTCGTTCCGTCGGAACGCGACCCGTGTTAGGTTCCGCGATTTGAATGGACTCGAATGCAGCTCGCTGCATCTCAAATTTTTCCGTTTGAGATAGCAGTAGCAAGGACTGTGTGATGCACACAGCCAAAAAAAGGATTTTTTTCAAAAATCTTTAAAGATACCACATCTCCTCATTCTGAACAGAGGCGTTAAGTCTGCTTGCGAGTACTGCTTCCATGCAACCTTTCATTTACATTAATCATTCAAACCATTATTCTATGAATCCGTAAGTGCTTGATTTAGAACCGCTTAAACAAGGAGTCATAGACATTATTCCAAGTGTTTGTTCAATATGATTTGACTTCCTATACCGAATTTGAAACCTCTGATGTCGGAACGGGTTTTGATTTTTGGTTAACAACGCCCGATGAAGTGGCGATTGGCTCCAGACTCGAAATTTCGGGTATTTCTAAAAGTTCTAAGACTAATAATGTGAACTATCGTTCCACTCAAAAGAAAAAACAAGTCCAAAAATCCGATTATTGGGGTCAAACAGCGTATATTTGCATTATTGAATTTAGCACACCTAAAGCAGTCTTTTAAAAAAAATGAAACCAGAAAGTTCCAAAGAGCTGCACCGAGCAGCCATGAGACATGCACAAGAGGCTTATATGGCTGTTGTCAATGGTGATACTGCAGCCGCATTGCCTTTATATGAGCAGGCTTTTCGTTTAGAGCAACAAGCCGCACATCATTTTATTTTGGCTTTGGATCACGAACCAACTCGCTCAGTCTTGTTTCGGAGTGCTGCGAATTTAGCGTTCAAGTGCCAAAAGTATGAAGAAGCCCAAAAAATGGTTCATTTTGGACTTGCGGGCAATGCACCCGAAGCTATTGCGCAAGAATTGATGGATATTTACGAAACTGTTGAGCGAGCAATGCGCTTGGCTGAAATGCCTGCGGCTTCGATTCAACCCGTTGCTAAAAAGCCTAAATCAACGAATTACTTTTGGTTGAAAGGCATTTTAAAAACGGCAGATGCCCAAAAACATAAGATTACAATTCTCTCCGAAGATAATAAAAGCTCTACTGTGAATGTTCCAAAAGATTTAGGGCAAATTGTGCGTAACTATTGGGATGAAACCGTAAGTGCCTATATTCTAAAACAGGGGAAAATACTCACTTTGGTGGAAATTGATACGATTTTTATGCAGAAAACGGCTTGATTATAAGCAATAATAAGTAGTTCAATTGCAATAACCGATACAAAAGGTCGGCGAGGTTGCAACCCTATCCATTGCCTACAGAATTATTGTTTGCATCGGAATCGTTTTGTAAAATAAAAAGGTGCGTAGCACCGAAACCTTTGTAGAAAAACGATCAATAAACCCGTTTCGGAGGTGCGTAGCACCGAAACCTTTGTAGAAAAACGATCGATAAACCCGTTTCGGAGGTGCGTAGCACCGAAACCTTTGTAGAAAAACGATCGATAAACCCGTTT
>JBDLWG010000540.1:0-4758 GCA_039804385.1 Bacteroidota bacterium | reverse complement strand
ACCAATATTGCGGTGCTACGCACCTTTTTTAGTTTGCAAAACCCTTTGAATGCCAATAATCATTCTGTGGGTAATGGATAGGGTTGCAACCTCGCCGACCTTTTGGATCGGTTCTTTCAATGGAACTACTTACTTGCTTAAAATTTTGAATTAAAAAATCCGTGAAACGCCGCCCAATCGCTGTCATCCGCGTTCCAATTGTATCCGCCTTTCCGAATGATTATCGAATTTCTTTGGAATCAATCCGCCAAGTCGCAATACCTGCCAATAACGCAGGAACCGCAAAGATAATGAATGTTGCCGTCATGGACAAACCCCAACCTGCTAAATAACCGCCCAATATCGGACTGATAATTGCGCCGACACGTCCTGCGCCCATTGCCCAGCCCATGCCTGTACTGCGAATTTCGGTTGGATAAATCGCCGCAGCAACTGCGTACAAGCCGACAAAACCACCTTGCATCGCAAAACCTAAAAATCCAAAAAGGACTAAAACCAACGCAGAACCTTTGAAAAAAGTGAAAAGAGTCATCAAAAGAGCCGTTAATGCCATGAAAAGGAAGATAATCCGCCGTAAACCAAACTTTTCTGACAAATAGCCTTGTAACCAAATACCTGCAACCGCACCAAGATTGAAAACGGCTCCTGCATAAATGGCTAAATTCATGGGCAACCCCATGGCAGAAGCTAATTTAGGAATCCAAGTCAATAAATAGTACATCGTTGCGAAGGACAGGAATAAAGCGAGCCACAAATTTAAAGTGGAACGCTTCCGTTCAGGCGTGAATAAGGATGAAATCGCTGTTTTTTCCACTTTTGCGGCAACGATTGGTGGTAAATCGGCTAAGGAGGATTGTCCCATTTTGCCCAAAATGACATTGGCTTGCGCTAAAGCGTTTTTGGGTTGTTTTTTCAATAAAAAATCTAAGGATTCTGACATGAAAAAATAGACAAATGGTAAAGTCAATAAAGTGGCAGCACCTGCAAACTGAAACATTGTGCGCCAACCATACATAGGAATCACGCTTGCCGCAACAAAACCAGACAAAACCGCCCCAATCGGATAGCCACTCATTACGAAACTAACCCAAAAATCTTTGGTTGATTTGGGTGCGTATTCAGCAGTTAAGGCTGCCGAAATCGGTAAGACACCGCCGATGCCTAAACCACTTATAAATCTGTAAAAAATTAATTCGTTAACGGAACTCGCCGTAGAAGTTGCGAATACAACCAGTCCCATTAACGCCGCACAACCTAAAATCAAGGCGCGCCGCCCGATAATATCGGCTCTCGGTGCTAAAAATAAAGTGCCAACCGTCATCCCCAATAAGCCCGCGCTTAATACGACTCCTAAAGCCTGAGGCGTAGTTGCCCACTCTTTGGCGATCGCAGGGGCAGCATAAGAAATCACCATGACATCCATGCCATCCAAAATGTTGAGTAGAAAACAAATGAAAATGGTTAATTTTTGGAGCATCACCATTTCTGCTTTTTCAAAAAGATTCATTGTTTTGGTCATTTTTCGGATTGTTTTAAAAATATGTTAAAAAATAAAAAAGTTAGTAATAAGTAGTTCAATTGAAATAACCCATCCAAAAGGTCGGCGAGGTTGCAACCTCACCGACCTTTATTCGATACGAATGCACTGATTATCAATTATTTACGTTTTGATAGTTTATTTCAAGTCAACTACTTATTATAGGAATTTATACGCCATGTGTATAATAAACTTGCGTCAAGTTTCAAACTTGACGCAAGTTATGCTCGAATTTATTTCCTAAATGATTATAGCACTTTCCAAACTTGAATACGGACCCCTTCTGGCATGCGAATCCCTTTGCAAATGAAAAGGGCATTATTCAGCCAATCATATTTGCTATTTTTCGGTGCTTCAAATTTGGGTGCGGCTCTGAAATAATATTCGGAAGAGCTTCAGGTTTTTGCGAAAATAAGGAAAATGAACTCAAAAACAAGGCACTTAAAATTAATAATTTATTCATAATCAATTGTTTATAAAATTGTAGAAAAATATCAGCAGCTTCCACTTTGGAAAATTTTTGAAATAGGATGCTTATGATTTCAAGGATTGCAAGGATTTTTTCGGTTGAATAACGCAAATGAGTGTTCAAAACATCCTTGCAATCCTTAAAATCATAAGCATCCTATTTCAAAAATTTTCCCAACTATTACATTTTTAAAATCAAATATTGATACGGCGTTAAAGTCAATTGCGTATTCAAATTAAGTGTTGTATTATCCAGTGCATTTTTCCAAGTCGTATTTGCCAATCCCGCAGGCAATACATAATTGGAAGTCGCATTGCGGATATTCACTAAAACAACTACTTGTTCTGTTTGAAATATTTTCTTAAACGCGACCACATTATCGTCTGGAAAGGTGGTGACTGTACCTTCTTTGACGGCATTATTGGCTTGTCGGAACATCAAAATTCGTTTATATTCTGCCAAAATCGAAGGATTTAATTGCCAATTGATAGGGCTGCGAGTGAAAAAAGGCGTTTTATCCGCCCGTCCGACTTCTTGACCATTGTACAACAGCGGCACTCCGCCCAGATAACTCGATAGCACAAACGCGCTCATTGCACCTGTTTGACCATTGAAAAGCGTAATCGGCGTATCCGTCCAAGCCGATTCATCATGATTCGTGGTAAATCGAAGTTTGAAACGATTACTTGGTATATTGCCCACTTCGGTAAAGTGCGTTTGGAAAATGCCCGAAGGATTTAAATTACTTTTATACGTGTTTCTTAATTTTCCGTAAAAATCCCAACCATAATTCAGTTGAAAACCTGCGTCAAAATGATCGCTTCTAAGCCCTTCTGCCAACAAAATATAGTTGCGATTGGATATCGTTTTGAGGGAATCAAAGGCTTGTTTCCAAAAATCTTGCGGGATGCCATCTGCGTAATCGCACCGAAAACCGTCCAAATTCGCTTTTAGAACCCAATATTTCATCGCATTTATCATAAATAAACGCATGGTTGGATTGTCATAATTCAAATCTGCCACATCATTCCAATTCGTACCTGCGGGAATGGCGATTTTGCCCGCCGCATCTTTGGTGTACCAATCGGGATGCGCCGTAATCCAAGGATTATCCCATGCCGTGTGATTCGCAACCCAATCCACAATCACTGCCATATTGCGATGATGCGCTTCTTTGACAAGCGTTTGCAAATCGTCCAACGTACCAAATTCGCTATTGACTTCCTTGTAATTTTTAACGGCATAAGGCGAACCTAAACCACCAACCGAATTTAAAACGCCCACTGGGTGAATCGGCATTAACCATAAAACATTGACTCCCAATGCTTTAATCGAATCAAGTCTTGCTTGAACGCCTTTAAAATTACCATCGGCACTAAATGCACGCATATTAACTTCGTACATAACAACCTCTTTGATGGCAGGCACACTACTGAATGGTGCTGCAAAAGCAATCGGGTCAGGGTCTATCCCATTCGTAGGAATGACAGGCGTAACGGGTGAATCAGGATTTTTATCCTTGCAACTAAGCAACAGAGAACACACCATTGCGCAAAGCCAGAAATGATTTTTCATAAAAAATGCATATTTTGCCTATTCACCTCGAAAAAGGAATAGCGGTTGAGCAAATGTAAACATTATTTGAGAAATTTATAAATACATACCGAAATTTCCAACTCATTTCGTTGGTTTAGACCCAAAAATTAGGGGCTAAATTAGAACGCTGATAATGCAAATTCGGCAGATTTGCGCCCATTTTTATTTTTATACAAAATTTTATTTTTATTTTTATTATTTTTGCTGATTATAATTAAAAAAAAAGCGCACTATCTATGTTCCAATTGTACCATACTTTTTTCAAAATGGAAATGGATAGATATTAATTTTCCTTATAAAATTTTGATAATGAATCATTTAAATCACTTTTGGAAACAACCTGCACAAGGTTTTGACGAGCAAACCAGAGGGCGAACTCGACCCGAAATTGCCATGAAAGAGAAACAATTTTCCTTAGAAGAAGTCGTTCAAATAATTGATAATCAATGGAATGTGCATTTAGAGATGCAAACCGATGGTGGTCATAGTTGGTTTAATTTTGACAAATATTATGTTGGTAATTTGAAAAAAGAATCCTTTCATTTGTACCTTACATTAAGCCCGAATCAACATCGGTCAGGCACGTATTTACACCAACATCGCCCCAAAATCAATTTTATATTGACTTTGAACGTTTTAAGTGAGCATCCATTTTCAAATCAAACCACTTTTATTCGACAATTAGGGACTCAAATCGCCTCAAAAGGATTGAAATGGAGTGAAATATTAATTCCCAAACAGGTCTATCTTTCCTAAATGAGTTGAAAATAAATTCGAGCAGAACTTGCGTCAAGTTTCAAACGCTGTCCATTACCCATAAGTGTTTTTAGGTGAAAAGAGCAAAATTAGATTCGTATAAACGTCAGCAAGGTTTGAAACCTTGCTGACGTTAGCGGAAGTGTTTTTAGGTGAAAAGAGCAAAATTAGATTCGTATAAACGTCGGCAAGGTTTGAAACCCTATCCATTACCCACAGAATCAAAAAGGTGCGTAGCACCACAACCTTTGTAGCAAAACGGAATTAAAACCCGCGTTTGAGGTGCGTCGCACCGTAACATCCGCATCGTTTCTACAAATGTTACGGTGCTACGCACCTTCCAATCGGATTGTCCATCGTTTTGCTACAAATGTTACGGTGCTACGCACCTTCCAATCGG